>JAAEPT010000128.1 GCA_024232295.1 Cytophagales bacterium | reverse complement strand
CGAACAGTGATAGAGTGATCCAATGCTTGATAAACCATAAAAAGTCGTAGGAAAGTATCTGCTTTTGGAGAAGTTTCTATGCTTGCAATTTTATTGTATTCTTCATTTGAGTAGAAGTTGATATAATTGTATTTGTTCCTTTGCATAAGTGGTCCCCAATAGACAATAAAATCATTGTATTCTTTTGGAGTCAGTCCATACTTAGGAAGTACAGTTTGGAAAAAGCTTGTTACTTCTGATCCTTTGATTACCCACCCCTCTTTTCCATTTAGTTTGTCTTGAAATGAGAGAGAAGTTTCTCCTTCCCAAAAAAGATAATTATGATAAGTGCTATCTTCTAGGTTAGTAAGTTGACCATTGGGTTTAGCGATCACCTTCCAGCCATTGTTGTATTTAGGGTAGGTAAAAGTCAGCTTTCCATTATATTTTACATTGACATCAATTGTATCTTCTTGTGTAGGATATAGATAAACAACAGGCTTGCGAGTTACTGAAGTGCTATTAATGTTTAAGTAACAGCAAAAACTTTTAAGATATTTGGAAGAGATAGAACTACTATCAAGCTTTGCTACTTTTTGAGCTTCATAGATATAATGAAGTGCGTCTGTATGATATTTATGACTCCAAAAGAACTCTGCCAGTATTAGGTGATCCATTTCTGTAATAGGATTTGTATTAAGGCTTTTTAAATTTTCTTTTATTATACCCTCTTTCTTTCTATTAAATTTAAGTACAGATTTTCTGCTCTCACGCCCACACATGTGTACTTTTTTTCCTGTTGATGGTTTTAATTCAATAATTAAGGTAGATGCTATAGTCTTGGTTTTAATAATATTACCATATCTTTTTTGCTTTGATTTTGCCCCTGATATATTCTTCATAATGTTATGAATTTCATCTTGAAGGTCATTAAAATGTATGCCTACACGCATGAATTCTTTATTGTCAGGAGCAACTTTTTCTTCTATTTGTTGGATCTCTTTTTTGAGTATTTCTATTGTAGACAATGAATCCTTGAAGTTTTCTAGTTTCTTGATTCTATTTTCAAGTTTTTGTATTTTTTCAAAGTCTGGAGCTATTTTACGATACAAAAGTTTATATTTTTTTTCAATTGGTTTTATTCCTATTTCTTTTTCTTTGAGAAGCTTCTCATTTCTTGCAATAATTTGTTTACTTTTTTCAATTTCAGTTTTGGCAAATGCTACAACTTCAATTATTAGTTGATCATATCCACCAAATTCTACTGATTTACTACCTTTTTCAATTCCTTTACGAAGGAATAATTCACCAAATATATCTGTGATCTCTAAATAATATTCTTCATCAACTTCTGTAAAATAAAGTTTAGCTGGGTTAAAAATATTACGTGTATTAGTATGTAATCGTCCAGGTGTACTTCTATAATAGTAGTTAATTATATCGTCTGCTTCAGACTCATGTTGACAGTTATCAGCACCTATACGAGATAATACCTTTTGTTTGTAAGTGTTTTCTTTTATTGTTAGTGAATCTTGTGCTTGTGTGTTACAAATACTAAATATTAGGCTAAAGACTAAAATTAGGTGGTTTTTCATGAGCTGTGAATTATCTTTTTTGACTAAGGATTATTGGAAATGTAGTCATGAGTTTCTGACCCACCCCATTCTACTAGTGTAAATCCTTTTCTTTTTGTTATAGAGATTTCTGGTTCACGAACAGTGATAGGGTGATCCAATGCTTGATAAACCATAAAAAGTCGTAGGAAAGTATCTGCTTTTGGAGAAGTTTCTATGCTTGCAATTTTATTGTATTCTTCATTTGAGTAGAAGTTGATATAATTGTATTTGTTTTTTTGCATAAGTGGTCCCCAATAGACAATAAAATCATTGTATTCTTGTGGAGTCAGTCCATATTTAGGAAGTACAGTTTGGAAAAAGCTTGTTACTTCTGATCCTTTAATTACCCATCCCTCTTTTCCATTCAGTTTGTCTTGAAATGAGAGAGAAGTTTCTCCTTCCCAAAAGAGATAATTATGATAAGTACTATCTTCTAGGTTAGTAAGTTGACCATTGGCTTTGGCGATCACCTTCCAGCCATTGTTGTATTTAGGATAGGTAAAAGTCAGTTCTCCATTATATTTTACATGGACATCAATTGTATCTTCTTGGGTAGGATATAAATAGACAACAGGTTTGCGAGTTACTGAAGCTCTTCTATAAAGTTTTAATCTACAAGAGATATATTTAAGGTATCTTGAGGAAAGAGAGTTATTAGAAGAACTACTATCAAGTTTTGCTACTTTTTGAGCTTCATAGATATAATGAAGTCCATCCAAAAAACACCTGTTTTCCAAAAAGAACTCTGCCAAAATTAAATGTTCCATTTCTGTGACAGGGTTGGTATTGAAGTTTGTTAGCTTTTCTTTCATAGAATTGTATTGTACTCTACTAAAGCGAAGGACTAATTTTGAATTGCATGAGTGATTTTTTTTGATTTGAGGTTTTAAACGAACAAGGAAAAATGGAAGTTTTTCTAGCTTTTCTTCTTTCTTGTTTTCGTAAGTCTTTATAACTGATTTTGCTCTTGTAATACGTTGTTCAGCTTCATTAATTTCCTTTTTGATTTTCTTAAACCTAAATGAAATCCTTTTATAAAAAGGTTTATATTTTTCCAGAATCTGTTCACTTTCTTTGATCTCATTATTAGCAGATTCTAAAATCTCAGATACCAATTGATCATATCCACCAAATTCTACTGATGTACTTCCCTTTTTCACCTCTTTACGAAGTAATAGTTGTTCAAAGAGATCATATACTTCTAGGTAATAATCTTCATCTACTTTGGTAAAATAAATTTTAGGTGGATTATAAAATGAATGATAACGATCATTATTAGAAGAATGCAGTTTTCCAGGTTCATTATCATAGATTTCACTAAATATATCATTTGTTTGGTATCTGTGTTGATTACGTTTTAAACAAAAATTATCTTCTTTTGTAGAATGTAATACATGTTCAGTATACTCTTGTATAATTAATGAATCTTGTGCTTGTGTATAACAGATGCTTAAAATAAAACTAAAAGCTAGAGCTAGATAAATTCTCATGGATTTTAAAAATATCGTAATATTAGGTATTAGAACTTTGGTATAAGTTCCTGTTTATTACCTACAATCCCAAGAATTATCATTGCAATTTTGGTATTCTGTTGTATCAGGTCCAGCATGATATTGATAGTTTATCCACCTACCACAATTGCATGTTCTATTTTCCTTCAAGTTGTTTCGATATTCTCTATGCCCTATAAGTTTTCCTTTTCGATACGAATCTTGTTTGACTATTTTAGTTAATAAACTATCAGGAATTCTACCAGGAATAGAATCAGGGTAATATTCATAAGTAGTCACCAAAAATGGTAGTCCATTACCATCATAAGCAGTTTCTTTTCCTACTTTATAAATTCTATGCTTTGTTCTTACTACTTGAAACTCCTTGATAATACTCCCATCAGGGTTAAACCTTTTGATGACTCCATTCTCATATTCTTTGTTGTAAGGTAATTTGACATCACGTGGTAATTTAAAGAAAGGGCATTTATCACATTTGAAAAAGACAGAAGCATTTGTCCATTGAGCATCTAATGAAGCCCCAATCCATGAAATTGGTGCTTCATCAATTACTTTATCATTTGTTAAATCAACCAAAAAAACTTTTCCAGCAGCATATTCTCTTTCTGTACCCAAAATACGTTCATAATTATACATTGAAGTATACAAGCGAAACTGCTTGTCTGGACTAGTACTTCCATAGTAGCGACCACTTGTAGAAAATAATCCAGCTACTACTCCTAATATTAATAAACCAATAATGGAAGTGATGATGAGTTTTTTGTTCATATGAACGAAAGGGTTTTGTTATTCAGTGAAGGTAATAGGAATATTCTTGAATACTTTTTTCAATTTTTTCTGTGTAGAATACTCACAATGAGTTACGTTTAATTTTTTCAATGAGCTAAGTTTTTGAAGGTATTTAATTTCTTTTTCTTTTACATAAGATATACGTAACTCCTTCAAATTCTTAAAATTAGTGATTGTTTTGATATCCTTGATCCTACAATTTGTCACATTGAGGTATTCAAGCTTTTCGAGATCCTGAATAATGAAAAGACTATCAAATTCAGTATAACCAATCTTTAGTTTCTTGAGGTTTTTTAATGAATTTAATGCTTGAAAATCAGTGATTTTATGATTGCTTGTAATATCTAAATATTCTAGTTGAGGTAAAAATTGTAGCGAATTTAAGCTATCAAGATTACATGAGCTGAGGTTAAGTCTTTTTAGTTGAGATAGATTTTCTAATCCCGTTAAGTCTTTAAGATTATTATGAGACAAATTCAAGTCATTGATACTTGTAAAATGCTGGAACAATGTGGTGTATTTTAAGTGGTTGCTACTCAAGTCTAGCTTTTTCAGTTGTGGGAATTGTACCTTTTTATCTTTTGTGAATAATGTACTTAGTGTATCCAAACCAGTATGGTACAATTGTAAAGATTCTACATTGAAAATATGGTTGCTATTAAAAATACGCTTTATTGTATTTGCAGAATTATTAAGGTTCAAGAATAGAAGTTTTGGTAAATGAGGCAATGTTCCCACACTATTTTGAATTTCATTCAATGAAAGGTAACGAAGTTCTGTAAGTTCTTTCAAATCACTAATATCATTTAAAGGGTTTTTATTGATAGAAAGGTATTTTAGTTGATGTTTCTCTGGAATACTTGATAATTGCATCAATTGATTACCATCAACCATCAAGGTATCTAAGTTTGGAAATAAGTCAAGGAAAGAAAGCCTTGTTAACCTATTATTTTTTAAGGATAAGAACCTCAATTCTTGATTTTCTTGAAGAGTATCTAATGATGATTGTATACTATTATTATCTAAGTATAAAGAGTTTGTTTTGAAGTAATTAAGGCTACTCATGGTTTTATTTCCATTGAATGAGCTATTTGATAAATTTAGTTTTTTTAGTCCAGAAAAATTTTTTATCGGTTCAAGGCTTACTATGCGAGAGTTTCTCAAATCAAGGTTTGTGATTTTACCATTATTTTGCAGTGCATTAATTTCTCCAAGCACTCTTTGTCTCATGAATGAAAAAGACTGAAAACCTTTGTTCATTTCCTCTTCCATAAATTCAAAAAGCCTAATATCTAGCCAGTTTTTATTACTCACTCTATAACTTGAATAGGAATAATGAGGGTCATATTCAAAACCATATCTGTCTACTTGACTATACAATTGAGCAATGTTTGTTTCTGATAAACTCAAAAGATAATGTTTGTCAATGGGAGAAATATCAGTCATTTCATTCGCCCTTTTCAAGTTAAATTTGGTGATTACAGTATCCCAATTGACTAGAGTAGCCAATATAAATACACCAAAAGCGATTTTGATATTGGTATTGATGAGAAACCATACTGTTTTATTTTTGATGATTTTGACAATTGTTACCACCAAACCAATTAGACAAAGTAATAACCAAAAATAAACTCCCAATCTTTTATAAGATAGCAAAGCTTCTATGATGTACATGTTGTTTCTCAACATTGTGGAAGTAATCATAAATATGTTTTGAGTTATCCACAAAAGAGCCAATGTTTTGATAATTTTTGTGTTTGATTGAAAGTTTAGTTTCCCTCTTAGGAAAAAAAGTAAAATAGAAATTCCCAAAAAGATAGAAAGTACCAAAATTCCAACTCCATTGTGAACAAATTGCTTATGTGTAATTCCTTCTGGGAGCCCACTACCAAGGTACAAATAGTTAATATCCATTATATTAACAATTACTAACATTAGGTTGATGGCAGTAAATAAAATGATAAAAGCCAAAGACTCATTCCATCTCAAAGATTTTAAATCTTTGTTTTGAATATCATTTTGTTGTTTGGCTAATAAGCGGTCTATGAATGGAATTGAACGAAAATAAAAAATACTGAATGTAAGGATAAAACCAAGAAAGGTGAAAGAGATCCAAGCAAATGAAATATTGTCAAACGTAAAATCTTCTGTTAAATCTTTAAACAGTGGATTGATTTCACGATACATTGAAAAGAAGATGAAAATAAAGACTAGTGGAATAAGGAAACTTAGGATATAAATAGGCTTTTTCGTCTTAGACTTTCTGGATTCCAAAATGGAAAATATAATGGATCCAATACTACTAAATACACTCATAATCAGACCATAAAAAATAGAGTGTTGATTATTAACTGCTCCAATGAGTACAAAAAATGAGAGAATTGCTCCCCACAATGCTAGGTCAGAACCATGAATAAAACTACCAATACTAGAAACCAATAGACAGGAACTTATCCACAAAACAACTTTATTGGTAAAAGCTTCTTTGAATAAAAAAATAAGAAGTAAAAGAAAGCTAATGCTGTAAATGAGAATATTGATTCCTACATTTTGGTCATACAAAAGAAAGCTAAATAATAACGAAAAACTGATGCTTACTACTGCTTTTTGGCTCATGCTAATAATATTTTTTAGTCATTAACGGAGAAATGAAAATATATTATCAGTATGCTAGAGACTCTTTATTAAAAAAACCTTATATCAATTTCTTAGCAATTTAATGAAGCTGTTTCCTTAGCTCTTTAAATTGCTTTCTACTAATGTTTGAGTTTAGCTTAAGAGCGTTTGAAGCCTTTCTTCTTAAATTTCTATCATTGTATGCTTTTATTAAAGTGGTGCATCTTTGTAATACTATATCATTACTACTTGTCTTTAATTCACTAATATATAATTTGACGAAAATAGAACTTCTGTTATGTAGTTCAATTTCAAGTACTTTAGCGAGTGGGATAAACTTTTTAAATTGTGTAGTATCTGCATTTTCAAGATAGAAAGGTATGATATTATCAAATATTTCATAACTGCTATCATAGAACTTGTTATAAGAATTTGGTATTGAATAAAAATGAGATTCTATCAATTCCATTATCATTTTTTTATCTTTATTTTTTAGATGATTAAATGCTTTTAAAGTAATACAACCAGTTGTTTTCCATGAGTCTATTATTAGACTATCAGTTTTTAGTGTTGGATAATCACTTAATGCATCCATCATTTCTTTTAAATTATATGTTTTAGACCATATTTCGCTTTTTTTTTCTTCTTTGATTAATGTCAATATTTCATTCAGTAATTCAACAGATTCTAAAGTATTATATTGAAGAAGTGCATGATAATACTCCTTACTTCTACCTCTAAATACTCCATTATATTTTTTGAATGCATTTTCTTTTAAATATGGAAAAAATGCTTTGTTAGGAAAGTTTTTAATAGCATACAGTAAAGCCTTCGTAGGAGAAGTTAGTTTATACTTACTAGTTGTATATCCATCAGCAAAAGATAATATGATACTAGTGTCTTGAGATTTTTTGAATTTGGATAATGGTATTATCGCAATATGTTCTCCTTGAAGAGCTAGCTTTCTTATTTGTTGATAATGATTTTGGTTATTGGGTTGGACATTAAAAAAAGCTGTATTAAGGTAATAAAGGTCTGTGTATTGGTACAACACTAAACTATCAATTCTATTTTTTTGAGCTAAAGTAATATCATTTTTCATTATCGTTTTAATACAAAAGTCAGCAACTGTTGGATGTCCAATAAAACAACCAAAAAAAGTCACGACAGTAGCTGTATCAGATAGATTTTTTTCTAAAATGGAAAACACACTATCATGCTGTTGTTGAACTAATGCCCAAAAAGCATAACACCTTACAGAAGCACTATCATGGTTTACAAGTTGAAAAATCTGTTCTGTGGTAGCTTCTTGTTTTAGAAGAACAAAAGAGTGGTATTGATTTGTATAATTCCCTCCATAACCTACATGTTTCCCATATACATTATTTGTTTGACTAATATCTGACACAATTTCAGCAACAGACTTTTCAGTGTGGTAACGATATTGTGCTTGTACTGAGAAATAGTAAAGTAAGGCAAATAGAATAAAAGTGTATTTCATTTAAGAGTTTATTAATCAGTTTAATAGCATAAATATAATTTGTGGATTATGTGAAAACAACTTTCTTATCATTACACTTAAAAGACTTTCTTGTTCATACAAATCTTCATAAATTCATTACTAAATGCTTTTAGAAATTATGAAAATATTTTCTTCTGCTAAAAAAGATTAAAGATAAGTAAATAAAAAATCCCAGTTTCTAATACAGAAACTGGGATTTTCTTTAAGTAATAATTTCAAGTTTGATACTTTAGTCTTATATATTGAAGAACTCTAACTTCGAATTGAGGTTATAGGTTTGATTAGATAAACTCACAGCACTTGATGCCATTTCTTCACTTTTCTGGGCATTCTGTTGTGTAATTGTATTCAAGTGTTGTATAGCATTATTAACTTGTTCTACACCAGCTTTTTGTTCACGACTTGATTCGAAGATTTTTTTTACTAAATCGCTTGTATTTTGTATTTCTGGAAGGATTTGTTGCATTGCTTTTCCTGCTTCCTGTGCAACTTGATATCCAGTGTCTGTTAATTTATTGATTTCCTCTGCAATCACTTCACTTGCTTCAGCTAGTTTCTTTACTTCTGATGCAACAATAGAAAACCCTTTACCATGTTTACCAGCTCTTGCTGCTTCTACAGCAGCATTTAGGGCCAAAATATTTGTTTGACTGGCAATAGAATTAATTGATTGAATTCTGTCAGATATTTCTTTATTGGCTTGAGTGGCACGATTGGCATTTTGTTCCAACTCCACTAAACTTTCACTAAGTTGAGAAACAACTAAATTCGTTTGTTGTGCATTTTCAGCATTAGATGAAATATTACTATTAATTTCTTCTATTGTTGTTAAAATTTCTTCTACAGAAGTTGCTTGATCATTAGCTCCTCTTAAGATACTAGAAGACTTGGTCTGTTGATTTTTTGTTGATGATTCAATTTCTTCAGATGTTTTTTTTACTTCATTAATTAATTCAATAAGTGTAGCTCTCATAGAATTCATGCCTTTTCCCATTGACCCAAATTCATTATTGTTATTTTCTATACTTTGATCTAATGACATTGAGAATTCTCCTTTTGCGAAGTTTTTAGTGATATAATTACACAGAAGATTCATAGGGTCTATTAGTTTCTTTTTTAGAAAGATAACTAGTGGAGTCATTACAATCATTCCTAAAGGCAAAAGGTAGATAACAGATGATGCTCCTAATATTGCGAATGCATGACCACAAAGAGCAGAAAAAGTTGCAAAGATTAACATTACATTTGCTACGGTCTTTAAAAATGTATCTTTTAAAAAGAAAAAAATACCTATAAATAAAGGAATTGAACAACACAAAATTATCAGGTTATTTAGTAAAAAATCATTCATGATTAATGCTGGTTATGATTTACGTATCAGTAGTTTATGCTATTTGTTCCGATACGAAAATTAAAGAAGCATTGTTTAGATAATTTTTTGTGGATGTTCAGAGTTTATATGGTAATCATAAAAAAAGGCTATCTCATGAGATAGCCTTTTCAAAGTAAGTTTTTTATTTATTGTTGTTGAGAAAATTGCTTCATTTCTTTCTCAAACTCTTTTTTGAATTTTTCATAATCATAATCAATCTGTAGCTTTTGATTTTTTGATAAGCGCTCATTGATTGCTTCTACTAAGTCTTCACCAGACTGCTCAATTGCGATGTATGTTTTGTATTTTCCTTCAGCAGTTTTGAATGTTTTCTCACAGATTGTTCTCACACCTGCAAGCTCTTGGTTAATTACCTCTCTACCCAAGCTCTCAAATCTTTCCAAAACTTCTTCTTTATTATTAAACTCTCTTGAGTTTACATAATTATCTGTTACTGCTTTGATAGTTGTATTGATACTACTAGCAAGTTGTTGCTTGGCATTGGCCAATGCTTTTTTCTTAGCTGTTGCTTGGTCTAAGCTCTCTCCTACAGCATTTGCTCTAAAGAATTTGTCATTACTGAAAAAATCTGGTCCAGAACAATGTACTACAATCTCTTGCTCTCCTTTTGGAGCAATTGGTTTTTTACTTTTACAAGAAAATGTAAATCCTACTAAAGCTAATCCGATTAAAAGTGTGGTTAAATTTTTCATAAGCGACTAGTATTTTAAATTCTTTGTTGTTTTGATTAAACGAATGCACAATGTGTGCCTAATTTTCTAATTTTCTAAAAAAACTTGGTAAAATTTCATTTTCCAATTCTTCAATAGCTTCCTTGTAAGCATTCTCAACTGCTTGATTTTTATTGAGATGCACTCCTTTTGCAGCTGTAAATTTTTGTTCAAAAAAAACAGCTCCATTTTTCTTAAACACAATGTTCATATTCAAATAATAAACATGAAACCCTTGCCCATTTATCTGCTCCTGTTCTGTTTTTTGGATACTACAAACCCAATCATTTGTATTGTTAGTTACTGAAAAATGATTTGTTTCCAGTGTTTTACTAAGTTTGGGTTTGATTAGAAAAGGAATTCCTCTAAGAGCGATTTGTTCTTTTTGTGCTTTGATCAATTCTTTTCGTTCTGGAATTGTCAAGGTATTCAACAGTTTTGCAATAGGAGAATAAAGTCCAGCTCTCTTTTTCAATTCTTCAATACTAAACTTCCATGTATATACCCCTTCTTTTTTATTTATCTTGAAGAATATTTTACCTTCTACATCACTAAACTTTGTATTAATGTCTTCAAATACATTTGGCATAGACATTTGTACAGGAATTTGTGAAGCTTTTTTCCCTTTGAATTGAATAAGAACTGGAAAAAACTGATCAGAGGTTTTGAACGAAGTTTTTGAAAGTTTAAAGTCAATTTTATTGATAATATTCTGAATAGCACTAAGACTTTCAATGTCCAGCCCTCCATTATCCAAATGCAGATGTTTTTCTAATTGTTTTAAACAATCTGTATACAAGTTGAGAGCAACACGAACTTCTCCTTGTTTTTCTGCAATTTGAGCTTTTGTGAAATAACCTTTGGCTGTTTTGAGAGCTAGTTGATGCTTTTCTTTCTTCTTTGCTTGATAATCTTGTTTGTTGAGTTGATAATATACCCAGTATTCATTTTCATTTTCCCAAGTGTTGACCAATTCATGTCCTTCTATTTCTTCTTGAGAAGTCAAAAGAATATGATTCATATAACCTTCTCTAAAAGAATTGGCTTGATCTGTTTGGTGCATGATTGACTCACTATTTACAGTTGTCTTAATTTCATGGCTCAAGTTATCCAATGCCTTTTTCTTGGCAGCTTCTTGATAGTCATAAGGGAAAGCTTTTTTGTTGACATGCCCTACTCCTACATAATAAAAGCTACTTGTAGGATGATTTTTGACCCACAAAGGCTTTTCGACAACTTCTTTGGCTGCTTTTTGACTAGCACAAGCCCAAATGACTATGCTGAGTGATAGAAAAATAAGTGAATTAACGAGATGTTTCATACTTGATAATTCTTGTTGTAATTTGACCAGATGCTTCAGAACATGCTTCATTAACCATATCATCCACTGTTCTTAGCTTTTTTCTTGCTTTAAACAACTTGTGCATTTTCATAGTACCCTGAGCTTGGTTAGGATTTATTACCAAGTTTCGATAGTTACCTTCTGGATATTCAGCATAATGAACATGGTCATTTAGTGTGTGCTCAATTACTTCAGAAGCCAATACTCTTCCTGTTTCTGTTGAGATTAGTTGGAAATTGATAGATAAGCTAATTGAGCTTTCCTGAAATACTTCTGTATACTCTGTTTTTGTATAAGTATTTACCATTTGATAAGACTGTGTTTGCTCATCATAGACACGCTTTTGCTCTTTTATATAAGCTGCTTTTCTTTTAACACTACGTCTACCTCTATTCACGTTTAGTTTGCCTAATCTTCCGAAAACAATGCTATTAGCTCCAATTAACTTTCCTGCTTTCACAGCTCCAGAAGAATTTACCAAACCAGACATATTTAGCTTTTGTTCTCTGATAATTTGATCAATATATGTACGATCAATCACAGAAATGAATTTATTATTTTGATTAATAATATCTGTGGCAACTTTAGCAGCTAATGTATTGGCATGTGTTCTTTTAGTTGATGCACTTTGAAAAGGAAGTATTGCTATCGTCAATTGAGCATCTTTTAAGGCCCTTTGTTTTAAGATTTCTGCATCTTTATAGTTTGGTGATTTAGTAACTACACGAGAGAATTCATAATATGCTTTTTTATGCAAACGATTTTTTGAATACTCTTTTCCTTTCAAATACATAGGCTCAATGATCGAGATATTCAATAGATTTTTACTATCCTTAAATGTATCATCAATTGTCACAATCTCTTGAAAAATAGGCTTAGACTGTTCATAATTACGAGCTTCAAAATATCTCTTTCCCTTGTCATACTGCTCAGATAAATAAATCTTTTTGCTTTCTGAGAAATACCCTTGATAGTGCTCAGCAAATGCCAATCGTATTCCTATTGCTTGTACCTTATGGTGATATTTTTGAGCATCAATGTAGTGGTAAGTTGCCGCTTTATGATCTTTGAGGTTATAAGACTTGTAGAAGTTTGCAAGATGATCATCTAGTACTTTTTGACCATTTCTCTTCAATCCTACTTTTGCATCAATATTGTCTCTCTTCTTGCGTAAAGCTTTGTAATAATATTCTGCAGCCTCATGATAAAGTCCTTGTTTTTCTAGCTCTATTGCTTTGTTGACCATTCGTTTGGACGCACAACCCATTAGTACCAAAAAAGAGGTAAATAGTAATAGTAATTTAATAGGTTTCATAGGTTAAAATTTTAGCATCATTTAGTAAATAAAGGCACTCTTCAAAGAGCATACCACATAAGTTGTCCATAAAAATAAACAAAAATAGTTTTATCTTTAATTTTAATAGAAAAATCGTGAAAAATATGAAGATTTGCTTTGCCACTAATAATAAAAATAAAGTAGCAGAAATACAACATGCACTAGGTGACCAATTTGAATTGGTTTCTCTGCAAGAGATTGGTTGTCATGAAGAACTGGCAGAAACTACAGGTACAATAGAAGGTAATTCTTTGCAAAAAGCACAATATGTATGGGATCATTATCAAGTGAGTTGCTTTGCTGATGATACAGGTTTGGAAGTTGAAGCATTGGGTGGTGAACCTGGAGTTGATTCTGCACATTACAGCGGAACAAGAAATGCTGATGAGAATATGAGTTTGCTATTGAAAAATATGCAAGACAAAACAGATCGCCAAGCTCAATTTCGTACTGTGATTACATTGATTGAAAATGGAGAAGTCAAACAATTTGAAGGAATAGCACCAGGTTCTATGCGTACAGAGCAAAGTGGAGCAGAAGGTTTTGGTTATGACCCAATATTTGAGCCTACAGGTTATGATATCACTTTTGCAGAAATGGATATGACAACAAAAAATGAAATTAGTCACCGTGGAAAAGCTGTACAAAAATTAGTAGATTACTTGAAAAAGTAGTTTTTTTGAAGAACTGAAAAGATAAATAATAAGAAATATGTTGCGTACACACACTTGTGGAGAATTAAGAATAGAAAACCAAGGAGAATCAGTGGTTCTTTGTGGTTGGGTTCAGCGTGTTAGAGACAAAGGAGGGATGATTTGGTTAGACCTTCGTGATCGTTATGGAGTAACTCAATTGATGTTTGATGAGAGTGTTTCTGATGCAAGTGTAATTGAAGTGGCTCGTTCATTAGGGCGTGAATTTGTGGTAAAAGCAGAGGGTGAGGTTATTGAACGTTACTCTAAAAATGATAATATTCCTACAGGAGCAGTAGAGATTAAGGTTTCTTCATTAGAAATTTTGAACCCTGCTAAGTTACCTCCTTTCTTGATCGAAGATGAGACTGATGGAGGAGATGATTTACGTATGCAATACCGTTATTTGGATTTACGTAGAAACCCTGTTCGTCAAGGATTGGAATTACGCCATAAAATGATGCGTGAAACACGTAACTACTTGGATAGTGTAGAGTTTTTGGAGGTAGAAACTCCTTATTTAATAAAATCAACTCCAGAAGGAGCGAGAGACTTTTTGGTACCTTCTCGTATGAATCCGGGAGAATTTTATGCACTTCCTCAATCTCCACAGACATTTAAGCAATTATTAATGGTATCAGGTTTTGACCGTTATTTCCAAATTGTGAAATGTTTCCGTGATGAGGATTTACGTGCTGACCGTCAACCAGAGTTTACACAAATTGACTGTGAAATGTCTTTTGTGGAGCAAGAAGATATTATTCAGACATTTGAAGGATTGGCCAAGCATTTATTTAAGACAGTAAGAGGAGTGGAGTTAGATTATGATTTCCCTCGTATGCCTTATAGCGAAGCAATTCAAAAATATGGTTCTGATAAGCCAGATATTCGTTTTGGAATGGAGTTCCACGAATTAAACGATTTGGCAAAAGATAAAGGTTTTGTTGTATTTGATAGTGCTGATTTAGTAGTTGGTATTAGTGCAGAAGGTTGTGCTACTTATACACGTAAGCAATTAGATAACTTAACTAAATTTGTTCAAAAGCCACAAATTGGCGCAAAAGGTTTAGTTTGGGTGAAATGTAATGAAGATGGTAGTTTCAAATCTTCTGTAGATAAGTTCTTCAACCAAGAGCAATTACAAGCTTGGGCTGAGAGAATGAATGCAAAAGCAGGTGATTTATTATTATTATTGGCAGGTGAGGTAAACAAAACTCGTTCTGCACTTTGTGAATTGCGTTTGGAAATGGGTAATATTCTTGGATTAAGAGACAAGAATAAATTTGCTCCTCTTTGGGTTGTAGATTTCCCTTTATTAGAGTGGGACGAAGAGACAGAGAGATACCATGCAATGCACCACCCATTTACTTCTCCAAAGCCAGAAGATATGGCATTATTGGATACTAAACCAGGTGAAGTTAGAGCAAATGCTTATGACTTAGCCATTAATGGTGTTGAAGTTGGTGGTGGTTCTATTCGTATCCATGACAAGGAAACACAAGCATTAATGTTTGACCACTTAGGTTTTACAGAAGAGGAAGCAAGAGCACAATTTGGTTTCTTATTAGATGCCTTTGAATATGGTGCACCTCCACATGGTGGATTAGCATTTGGTTTTGATAGATTATGTTCATTGTTTGGTGGTTCAGACTCAATCAGAGATTATATCGCATTCCCTAAAAATAATTCAGGACGTGATGTAATGATTGATGCTCCTTCTCCAGCAGGAACAGAGCAATTAGATGAATTAGCAATTTCTTTAAAAAAGTAACTATACAGATGGCTAGAAAAGCAGAAATTTACACAGAAAAAGGTTTGATGAAAGTGGAGTTTTATGATGAAGATGCTCCCAACACTGTTCAAAACTTTGTTGACTTATCAAAAAAAGGATTCTATGATGGATTAACATTTCACCGTGTAGTTCCTAATTTTGTGATTCAAGGAGGTTGTCCTATTGGAGATGGTACTGGAAATCCAGGTTATACTATCGATTTAGAGGCTAGTGGTGGTAATCAGTACCATGATAGAGGAGTATTATCTATGGCTCGTAGCCAACACCCTGATAGTGCAGGTTCTCAATTCTTCGTTTGTCATAGCAGAACAAATACTGCTCACTTAGATGGACAATATGCTTGTTTTGGTAAGGTAGTAGAAGGATTGGATGTAATTGATGATATTCGTCCTGGTGACAAAATTGAGAAAATTACGATCATTGACTAATTTTATAAATGCAATGATATTTTAAATATAGTGAGCCATTTTCATAAGAAAATGGCTCATGTTTTTTAGATCAAATTTAGATGATGAAAAAGTACTTTTTTTTATGTTTAGGCTTATTGTTTTTGTGGTCTTGTGCTTCTCGAAAAGTGCATCCTAAAGAGCCAGAAGTTGTCAGTAGAACTCACTTTGTAAGAGAAGAGTTATCCACACTTTATTTTCCTATTGAAGTTTCAATCAATCAAGTAGAGCGTACTGTAAATGAGCTTTTTGAAAGTGAGATTTATAGAGATGAAAGCTATACAAACAATGATAATGATAATCTAAAAGTGATTGTCAAAAAGCTAAGTAAAATCAAATTACATACTGAAGGAAATACTATTAAAATGGTTGTTCCACTAAGTGTATGGGCAAAAGCAAGGCAAACACTTTTTGGAATGGAAGCTTCTCAAGATGTAGATTTTGATGTAAACTTATACATTACTACACAAGTGGATATTGATGAAAATTGGAATTTGAAAACAAATACAAAAGAGTTTAAATATGATTTTGTTACAGAACCTGTTCTGAATGTAGCAGGGATTAAGTTTCCCATTAATAGTGTCATTACGAATGTTTTGAATACAAAACTAGAAGCCTTTTTACCAACAATAGATCAACAAATTACAGAAAGTGTAGATTTACGTCAACAAGTTGATTCTGTGTGGAAAAGTACTCATTATCCAATCAATATAGATGAAGAATACAACACATGGGTAAAACTGAAACCTAAACGTTTTATCTTTTCACCAATCAAGGGAGAGGATAGAGTAATCACTACAGGAATTGGAATTGAGTCTTTTATTGAAGTAGTTACTGGAGAGGTAGAAATGGAAAAAATTCATAATAAGCCTTTGCCAAAATTAGCAAAAGTAGAAATTCCTTCGGATACTTTTCATCTAGCTCTTTCTTCGGAACTTGCTTATAATCAATTGTCTGATATCCTCAAAAAAGAACTCATTGGTTTTACTTATAAGAGTAAGAAACGAGAAATTAAGATTACCAATGTGTCTTCGTATGGAAATGGAGATGATATGGTTTTTCGTATCGATTTTGAAGGAGATATTGAAGGAGAAGTATTTGCAAGTGGAAGACCTGCTTATGATTCACTGACCAAAGAACTATATATCGAGAATTTTGACTTTGATATTAACACTAAAAAGACACTAATTAGAGTAGGGAAGTGGTTGTTGAAAGGGACTTTTAAGAAGCAAGTAGAGAAACGTATGCGTTTTTCACTAGAAGAAGAATTTGATAATATGAAGCAAATGATTGAGGAGAGCTTGATAGAAAATACATTGGGAGAGGGATTGCACTTAGATTGTGAAATTCTGTCAATTTATCCAAAAGATATTTCGCTTACAGACTTTAGTGTAAAAACCCTATTAATAATTGATGGAAAAGCTAAAGTTAAATTTGGTAGGTAAATCTAAAATCCGTAGATTTCTTGCTTAATTATTAATTCTATTATTTATCAATATGAAATATTTAAAAATTGTAAATACAGTGTCTTTGTTTTTGATTGCTGCAAGTGCATTCATCTGGACAGTAAATAAGTCTTTTGCCAACAACCAACCAGAAATTCAAGGGATTGCGGTAGATAAAGATGGTAGTCAAATCATGACAACAGGAGTAGGAGTAGATGATATCTATGCATACTTTATTGAGTACAAAGTAGAGAAAGATTATACAACAGATAACTGGAGAATTAATCACCATTTATACAAAGTAGAGAAAGGTAAATTCGAGCAAGCTCGTTACTAATCACAACTCAGAACATAAAAAAAGCCGAATGATTTATCATAATCATTCGGCTTTTTTTTATTGTATTTTATGTTTATCCTCGATGTACTAAGAATGCTAAATAAGCAGCATATATGAGGATGAATAATATTCCATGTCCTTTGCTAATTCCTGGCTTCTTACCAATGATTACTGTGAAGAATAGTAATGTACTACCAAAGACAATCATCAAAATGTCTGTATTATTGATTTCTTGGAATGGTAAAGGCTTAATTACAGCACTTAATCCAAGAATCCATAATAAGTTAAATACATTGGAACCAATGGCATTTCCTACTGCCATATTTACCAAGCCTTTGCGTGCTGCTGTAATAGAAGTTACTAATTCAGGTAAACTTGTTCCGATAGCCACAACTGTCAAACCAATCAATTTTTGACTCATTCCAAAGTTAGCAGCAATATTTATAGCTCCTTCAACTACCCATTTTCCTCCAAAAAATAAGCCTACACCACCACCAAGGATGAATAATAATGACTTCCAAGTAGGAAAAACTTCAATTTGCTCTGATTCGTCTTCTTCTACATCTCCTTTTTCATCATCATTTTTATACCTAGAAATCACATAGATATAACTCATAAACAAGAAAAAGAAAACAAGTAATATAATACCATCATATTGACTAAGACTAAGAGCAGGTTCACCTACTGTAGGCTTGTGAAACAAGTTGGCATTTGCCAAGAATGCAACCAGTAAAGTGGCTACCAAAGATATTGGAATCTCTGTGAAATAGATACTTTTTCGGATGGGAATGGCTGCAAAAAAGGCAGTAGCACCCAGAATCAATAAAATATTGGCTACATTACTACCAAAAATATTACCAATGGCAATATCTGCATTACCACCTCCACTTGACAATAAGTTTACGATTAGCTCAGGCAAACTGGTGCCAAAAGAAATAATTGTCAAACCAATAACTAATTCAGGGATATTTCGCTGTTTAGCAATAGAGCAAGCTCCTTCTACCAAATAATCAGCCCCTTTGATAAGAAGTACGAAACCGACAATGAAAAGAGTATAGGTTATGTAAGCATCCATACTGTGTAATAAAATTTATCTGTTGTCCAAAAAAAAAGGAATCACCAATATAGTGAATCCTTTCCTTTTCTCTTAAAAAAGCCCTTATTTTTTGTCAAAAGACTTAGGTTGTAAGATCATTTCTAGGTTATTTAATGCTCTTTCTTCCTCTTTGCTTACTGATAAGTACCCTAAAACACCACCAGATGCTTCTGCTACACGCTTAGCAATTTGTTTGATATGACGATAAAAGTCATTTGCAAACATTGGAGGAACTTTGTCAAAAATGACATTGATTTCTGCAAGTTGCTCTCTAATGTAAGGATTTCTAAACTTTGCCTTACCTGGCAATTCAGAAATTAATTGCTCTAAGTCCTTTCTAAAAGTAGTACTTACTTTCTCATAGTACTCTTGTAATTCAGCTTCTGTAGTTGTTGCTTTTAAGTTTGTCAACTCTTCTGCAACCTCTTTTTCTAGTGCATCAATATCATCATCAGCCCCCGCAATTAGGATAGTAGCTAAAGCAGGAACTTGATACATTAAATCTTTTTCTTCTTGTGTTAGTTCTGAAAATTGAGGTATCATGTATTATTATTTAAAAATCCGTTAACTTTTAAAGTTCTATACGGATAAAACTAGTCATTATGAAGGAAATTTTCCCTGTAATTTAAGTATTTTTTCGATTATGTCGCGCACAGCACCTTTTCCACCTCCTTTTGGAGATACATAGTCACATATTTGCTTAATATCATCACATGCATCAGCAGGGCAGGTAGATAATCCCACTACTTTCAAAATGTCTCGGTCTGGTATATCATCTCCCATATAGATGATTTCATCCATCGAAAGTTGGTACTTTTCCACATATTCATTGAAAGTGTCGATTTTCTTAGGAACTCCTAAATTAATTTCTTCAATTCCTAACTTTTCAAGGCGTTTACGCATTCCCACTCCATTTCCAGCAGAAATGATAATCACCCTTAACCCTTCTGTTTTTACAGCTTTATTAATCGCCCAACCATCTTTGATGTTGAAGGTACGTAGGTGCTCTCCATTTTCTAAGACAAGTACAGAACCATCAGTAAGTACCCCATCTACATCCAACATAATGGTTGTTATTTTCTTAAATTGGCTATAAATATTGTCCATAATTAACGATTCTGTTTGAATTCTTGATATCTACGTACACTTGAAAGTGAAAATCCAATGACCAATACCAAAGTACCTATCCAAAGTAGATTGATCATAGGTTTTGATACTGCTTTGAGAATAATGTAATCAAGCTGTGTACTACTTGTTTCGAAGATAAATTTGTTTTGTTCTGTATCAATGTTTACAAATGATATTTTCATTCCAATATCATCCAAGAATACAGGACCAGACAATCCTTGATTGTTACGAATAAGCAATGTAGGATTCATCACAAATTGTTCATTGTCTTTTCCAAAAATGGTAAAATAAGCTTGGATGGCAATGTCCGTTTTTTTCATTGGAATACCATCTACATTTTCTACTTGTTTTACTCCTCTGAAGATTCCTACATAATCATTGAAGAATACAGTATCATTAATTCCTATTTTGATACGTGTTGTGTCATTCCATTCAATTGGTTGATTAGGGTCTGGAACACTCGAAACGTGTGTGTATAAGTCTCTAGATAAGTTTCTACTAATATCAGGAGAAGCTAAGAATCCCATCTGTGGGTTTACTTGTGCTCTTGGGTACAAATAGAAAGTATCTTTGCTCACATTGTGTATATATCTTACTTTGTAGTAAGTATTTTCTGGAACAATGTCCAAAGTATCTCCTTGCTTGTAGAAAGTTTGTCCTTTGTGTAAAATATTCGTTTTTGCAATGGCTTTATGATTATCAAATAAAACCAATAATTTGCTTTTAGGAATATAAGAAGAGAAACCAAGTACTTCATAACAAGGCTCTTCATATTTGAGTGTATATTCTTCCATTTTTACACTTTCTCTTCTCCACAACAATACATTTTCTACATTCATAGCCGCAGGAAATTCTTTGTTGTAGATAAGTCCAGAATAGTTGATTGATACAACTTTATCATATCCAGAAGAGAACAAAATACCCAACAACATTAAAGCAACACCAATGTGTGTAATAGCTCCACCAGATAATTTGATTCCTTGTTTTAATACACTTTTTAAAACAATAACAGCAATTACCAAAGAGAAGATACAGCTTGTCATTAATAAGGTATAAGCCAATAATTTAGAGATCAATCCATATTTCACAGCGTCTTCTTCTGCACCAATCATGCTTTTGGTCATTTGTGTGAACATATCATAGTCTTTGTTAATAAAGAAAATGGCAACACCACTAATGATCAGAATAGGTACAAAAAGCATAAAGAACTTACTAATGATTTGATCTTTATTCTCTTTGTTAAATTTGTTCCACCAAATGTATTGGGCAATAGAACCACAAAGAGCAATTAAAGCACCTGTCCATACTTGAAATTTACTATAATAAAGGATTTGATTGGCAGGGGGTGCCATTTTACCACTAAAGCCCAGAGCAGCTGTAATTTTATTGAAAACAGGAATAGAAGTTCCCACAATTACTTGAAAGCTTGCAATACCTAAGACAGCAATACCAATAAAGATCCAGAAGTCTTTGGAATACATCGAACCTGTAGATTCTTCTCCCGGAACATTCTTCCAACGAACAAATGCTAATACAATAGTAAGTATTACAAATGCAAGTAAGTAAACTAATAACTGTCCTGACAATCCTAAATCAGTGAATGAGTGTACAGAAGCTTCCCCTAATACTCCACTTCTTGTAAGGAATGTAGAATATAAGATTAGTAAGAAAGTAGTTACTGTAAGGATAAATGACCATTTGATAACTGTACTTGTCTTTTTTCCTAGAATCATGATGTGGATTGCTCCAATCATGACTAACCAAGGAACAAACACAGCATTTTCTACTGGATCCCAGTTCCAATACCCACCAAAGTTTAGTGTTTCATAAGCCCAATATCCTCCCATCAAAATACCAACACCTAGTACCATTGCACCAACAATTGTCCAAGGTAAAGCGGGTTTTACCCAGTTGGTAAAGTCTTTTTTCCAAAAACCAGCGATAGCATAAGCAAAAGGAATCAGTGTAAAAGCAAAGCCTAAGAAAAGGGTAGGAGGATGGATAACCATCCAATAGTTTTGTAATAATGGATTCAATCCTGTTCCATCTTCTGGAATGAAGTTCGGATTACTTTGGAAGATAGGAGCATTATACATTACCTCCTTCATCAAAATAAAGGGAGAACTACCCAATTTGAAATCTCCAAGTACCACTCCCAAAATCATAGAAGTCAAGAAAATTTGCACTCCTAAGAAGATTGTCATAATTCTATTTTCCCATTTTGGATTGGTAAACATAAGAATTGCTCCCAACATTACATGCCAGAATATCCACAATAAGAAGCTACCTTCTTGCCCTTCCCAAAAACAGGAAATCATGTAATAAACAGGGAGGTGATTGGATGAATGATTCCAAGCATAATGGAACTCATAATAATGATTGTAAATGATGTTGAATAATGAAAATACAATCAAAAACACACTAAACGCATGAATTCCAAAAGCAATACGTGCAAAGTTTTTCCAACTTTTGGAGCTTTCTAAATCTTTCTCTTCATTTTGTGCTGCCAAGAAATATGCTACCGTAGCAAAAACGGCTGCCACAAAACTAATTATCACCGAGAGGTGTCCAATATGTCCTATATATTCTCTCATACGATTTATTTAACTTCTGTTTCTTCGTATTTAGATGGGCATTTTAGCAAGACTTCACTTACAATAAATTTCCCTTTTTGATAACCACCAATAATTACAACTTTTTCCGATTTATCTAAATCAGCTGGTTTGGGATTAAAGAAATAAGCAGTTTCCTTTAGTCCTTTTTCATCAATCAACTCAAACTCAAAATAATTTGGGTTTACAGTGGGTTGATACTTCATACCCAAGATATTTCCTTGAGCATCTTTTGGCAGAGTACCTACTACATGAATATTATTTGTTTTCCCATTTTTTGCCATTTCTTTGGCAGTGGCAAAATCAACATATTCACTTGCCTCTTCTCCTGTAGAGAAGATAATTGCAGCAGCAATAGCCAATAAAATAATTGCGATAATGTGTGACTTTTTCATTGGTCTTTTAGATAAAATATGATTCTTTATTCTTGGAACCCACCATAAGGAATAGATACTTTGATGAGAATCTCATTTACTATGAATTTATTTTGTTGATAATTACCAACAACTACTGCTTTATCTGATTTTTCTAGATAAATAGGTTTAGGAGTAAAGCAATAGACTTTTTCTTTGAAACCTTTTAAATCAACTAATTCAAGTTCTAGATAATTTGAATCTATCATTGGTTGATATTTCATACCTAAGATATTTCCTTGGGTATCTTTTGGCAAAGTACCTGCTACATGAATATTATTTGTTTTCCCATTTTTTGCCATTTCTTTGGCAGTGGCAAAATCAACATATTCACTTTCTTCTTCTCTCATAATAACAACAAATCCTATAGAGATGATTGCAAATAATGAGAGAAAAATGAGGTGAGGTTTTTTCATTAATCTTGTAAGAAGTCGTTTGCCTTCATTTCATTTTCTAGTTTTGCCACTTTCTTGTCTGTCATGACTAAAAAAGCAATGAAACCCAATAAGATTAGAACCACTACAGCCACTACTACATAGATTTTTCCATTAGAACGCATTGTATCTGCCATTTCTGCTTGCTGAGCAAAAGTAGTAAGGCTTGTGCCTAACAACATTGTTAGGAGAGCAACTATTTTATATGTTTTCATAAAGCTTATTATAAACTAATTTTGTACGAATTCTAATTTCACTAATCCATGCTCCCATCAATGTCCAACCAATGATTGCAGGGTAGAATACTACACGCATAGTGTTATTTAGGTCATATTCTCCAAAAGCAGGATTTCCTTCTTGTCCTCCTGGATGTAGAGAATTTGGAGTCAAACGAGGTAATACATATAAACAAACAATCAAAGCTGTGAAAGCAAAGATGTTGAAGATAGCGCTAATTCGAGCTTTTTGAATATCATCATTAAAAGCTCCTCTTAGGATGAAATATCCTGCATAAATCAACATTCCAATGGCTGTATAGATTTGTTTAGGATCTCCGCTCCAAAATTTACCCCAAGTGTATTGTGCCCAAATCATTCCAGACCCCATTCCCAAAATACCAAATAGCATTGTTGCATTTGCCAATTCAGAAGAAGCAATATCGTGCTTTTCAACACCACCATTTAGGTACTTAATGGCATAAATCATGGAAGCAAGAGAGAGGATAATCATCCCAAACCACATAGGAACATGAAAAAATAAGTTTCGAATGCTTTCATTGACAATATTAAGACGAGGAACATCAATCATAATTCCTGCAATCAATGTGTAAATCATCAAAAAAGAGCCAAACTCCTTCCAAACCTTTGTATGATAAACCAAATACCCTAGAATAAGAGGCAAAATCATTAAAGAATACTTTACTCCATTCGAAACAGGAGTAACGAAAGCAAAGTACAAACTTCCAACAATTCCAAGGGCAAGTAAAAACCCTGTCAATGTACTTTTGAATGTAAATATTTGTGTGTCTTTCATAAGATTAGCTTTTCCAAAGGTAAGGGAATAGTATGAATGATAAGGTGACCAAAATCAAGTTGATGGCTCCCAAAATCATTAATTTATCATAAATCAAAGAACGACTAATACCATCGATGGCATGAATCGAAATTTTGATAAGTACCAAAAGAATAGGAATCATAACAGGGATACTCAGAATTGCCATAAGAGTACCATTGTTATTTGCTTTAGAAACAATACCCGAAATCAAGGTCAATGTATTTGAGAAACCAACAGCTCCTAATAATAAATTGATTAGGAAAATGGTTCGATCTTGTATGCCAATAGGAAAGATGGTTGTAAAGGCGAGATAAGCAATAAGGCTCAAAAACAACATTAATGAAGCATTATAGATGATTTTTGAGAGAATAATGGCTTCTGGACTGGCAATGTAGTAATAGTAAAAATTTCGTTCTTTTTTTTCTGCCATAAAGCTTTTGGCAATGGCATTGATTGAAATAAAAAGAAGAATAATCCAAAACAAAGCATTCCATGTAATTGCTCCTATTTGTTGCGTTTTAAGGTAAAAACTTAAGTAACAGATGAATACAGTACTGGCTACATATAAAACAAGACTATAAAGAGCGTTTTTTTGTCGCCACTCTAGTACAAACTCTTTCTTAAGTAAAACTTGTATTTCTCGCAGTAAATTCAATTTGAGCAAGGGCTAATATGCCTTATTGATGTGTTTAATTGCAAGTTACAAACAAAACTTCACTAATCAATCAACTTTTACTAATTCTCCACAATTAGAGAACTGATAAAAATCACTTGGTTTCATCATTCATGATTGTTTCTGCTATATTTTCGAAAAAAATGAATAAGTTTTTTTAATTTAGAAGCCTAATTAATCCAGGGTTGGGAAATTATGATTTCAAAAGTACAAGAATTATACACAGAGGTAGAGAGTTTTGAGATAAAAGACAAAGAAACTTTAGAGACTTTTCGCCTAAACTATTTTGCAAAAAAAGGAAAAGTAAATGACTTATTTGCAGAGTTTAGAAATGTTCCTGCTGAAGAAAAAAAGCAATTTGGAGTAGAGTTAAACAAGCTTAAAACATTTGTAGAAGAAAAATTCAGAGAAGGGAATGCCTTGGTAGAAAACTTGGAAGATGCTACAGATGATATTGGTTTTGATTTAACATTGCCATCTATTCCTGAGGAATTAGGGACACGTCATCCTCTTTCTGTAGTAAGAGAACGTATGGTTGAGATTTTCAATCGTATTGGTTTTGATTTGTCTGAAGGTCCAGAGATTGAAGATGACTTTCATAACTTCACAGCCTTAAACTTCCCACCAGATCACCCTGCTAGAGAAATGCAAGATACTTTCTTTATTGAGAAAGATCCTGATATTGCTTTGCGTACACACACTTCATCAGTACAAGTTCGAGTGATGGAAAATCAAGAACCACCAATCAGAACATTGTCTCCTGGTCGTGTATTTAGAAATGAAGCAATTTCTGCAAGAGCTCACTGTGTATTCCACCAGTTGGAGGGATTGTATATTGATAAGAATGTAAGCTTTGCTGATTTAAAAGATACATTATACTATTTCGTAAAAGAGATGTTTGGTGAAGACATTAAATTACGTTTCCGTCCTTCATATTTCCCATTTACAGAACCAAGTGCAGAGATTGACATTACTTGTTTGTTGTGTAAAGGAAAAGGGTGTAATGTATGTAAAGGTGCAGGTTGGGTAGAAATTGGAGGAGCTGGAATGGTTGATCCAAATGTATTGAAAAATGCAGGAATTGATCCAAATGTATATTCTGGATTTGCCTTTGGGATGGGATTAGAGCGTATTACAATGCTAAAATATCAAATTAAAGACTTACGTTTATTCACTGAAAATGATGTTCGTTTCTTACGCCAATTCAAAACATTGGGTTAAGAAATAAAAAAGATAAGATAAAAGCCTTCTATGTGTCACATGGAAGGCTTTTTTGCTATACCTCTGTTGCTTATCTTTAGTGCAAAAATTTATACAGAATAATCATGACTGTTGATAATAAATCAAAAGTATTTACATTTCTTGCCATTGGAGTTTCTGCCATATTATATGTGATACTGGCTTATTTTACACCAAGAGAAAATTTCTATCAAGTAATCACTTGTTTTTCCTTACTATTTGGTGCTTACTTTTTCTTTATTTCAAAGTATCCAAAATCAGTTCAACTGAATACAATATTATATGTGGCGATTGGTTTTCGTGCGTTACATTTATTTGCATTGCCAGAACTATCAGATGATTATTTTCGATTTATTTGGGATGGATTACTCACAACCAAAGAAATTAGTCCTTTTGAATTGATTCCTACACAGGTTGGTGATTTAGGTGTTTCTACTCAAAAATATTTATTGGAACAGATGAATTCACCCAATTACTTTTCAGTTTACCCACCTGTTTGTCAATTTGTATTTGCATTAGGAGCTTTTATCTCTCCTAATTCTGTATGGGGAGCCATGTTGGTGATGAAAGTGTGTTTTTTATTATTTGAAATAGGAAGTATTTTCTTGATTAAACACTTGTTGACAAAATTGGATTTGGGAACACACAAGGTGGTGTATTATGCTCTTAATCCTTTAGTCATTGTAGAGTTTTGTGGAAATCTTCACTTTGAAGGAAGTATGGTATTTTTTACACTATTGGCAATTACCTTATTAGTTTGGGAGCAATTTTATCAGTCAGCCGTTTTATTTGGTTTTGCAATTTGTACCAAGTTTTTGCCTGTTTTGTTTTTACCTTTCTTATTTAGAAGATTCGGTTTTGTGAAAAGCTTTCTTTATGGTTTGGTAGCTGGTATTACAAGTATTGCTTTGTTTTATCCTTTCATGGATCAAGAAATATTACTCAATATTGGAGATAGTTTGGGTTTATATTTCAATACTTTTGAGTTCAATGGAAGTTTTTATTACCTATCAAAATGGCTTCGTTATGAAGTTTGGGAGCATTCTCCAAAGTTTTTTGGATTGATTACCTTGGTATTGTATTTATTAGTTTTGATTAAGAGAGATAAGAATACATGGGAGTCTTGGTTTGAAGGAATTGCCTTGACACTAACCCTTTATTTTGCTTTTGCAAGTACAGTACACCCTTGGTACATAGCAGGAATATTACCTTTCTTTATCTTTACCAAACATCGTTATTTATTGGTGTGGACAGCTCTTTTGCCACTAACATATATTACATATCAAACAAAGGCTTATGAGCAGAATTTTTACTTTGTGTGTTTGGAATATGGTGTGGTTTATACCTTGCTAATATTGGACTTGATAAAAAAAGAGGAAGAGCCAAAAGACCTTCTTCCGATGCCAACTATTGGTGGCGTTAAAAAATTATAAATATTGTATCGTTTCTTGATGCAAACTATCATTTAATCTGTCTAGGTAGTGAACTTCAGAAGATTGTTCACTACTTACCACAGAGGTAATGCTTACTGTCTGCAATGAGTTATCACGACTAATTTGTAGACCATTTTGTTGATCTCCATTTCCACCAAATTGATGAAAGTTGCGAATATTTTCTAGAGTAGCTTCCTTTGTTTCAATAAACTCGGCAAACCATTCTTTTCTTTGTGTTACAATTTCGTTAGAATATAGAGTAGAAGAAGCCCAAATATATGCTTTGTTTCTATCCAGAATGGCATGATATAACTTTTCACCATCCCACCTTAATTCATGTAAAGCTTCCTTTCCCTTTTGATTATAAACCAATACTAAAGTAAAGTTTTCTGTTCCTTCAAATGAATAATTTTCAATAAATTCTTGAGCAGTCCCAAATTTAAAAGCGTCCAACACAATTTGCCCTCTACTTTGACGATAAGGAGGTTTAGGAATGTGTTTTTGAAAAGCACCATTCAACAAACAAACAGTCATATTTTGGTTACTTGTGGCAATCCAAGTTCCTCCAGCCTTTGTATCTTGTGGTCCTAATAAAGAATAATTATCAAAAGGATAAATATGAGGAAATGTTGTTTTTCTAACTGAAACCTCATCTCTGTTAGACGTTAGAATGTATTGATTGTCTTCTTGTGGAAGATAAGTTACTGTGCACATGCTTGTTGGTAAGTTATTGTTGATTCTGCAACACCAAAACCTTCACAAAGGCTAACAGTAGGAAAATGTTGAGCAAATCCCATTTTGATGATTGCCATGTGGTGTACAGTATGTTCTGTAGCATAAAGTAGTTCTCTTCCTACATTACTTGATAATGTATTGAGCTTTCCACCTAGTGTAGCTTCTAGTGTTATCTGTTGTGACAAATCTAAACTTTCCAGCTGTTGAATCAAAGAATCAATTGTGTCCAATGTAAAGCTCTTATCATTTTCTAATCGTAAATCTCTCTGACGTAAATCATAATTGACACATCCTACATTTACTTGAGCTAATAGACAAATATAGAATTCTAAAGTATGGCGAGTGTGTTGCCCAATACTTGAACCAGAGAATATTGCTAAAGGTAGTTTGAATTCCTCATTTGATAATTGTGAAAGACTATCTTGCAGTTGCGAAAGTAATTTTTGTGAGGCAGTTAAAATTCCCATGGTCTTTGTGGTTTTATAAAATTTTGTACTATGTTCTCTCCTCTATTGAGAAATCTTTCGTAAAAGTATTTGTCTATTTTTTGAATTAATGTCAGAGACATGACACTATTCTAAGTTAGAAAAAATTATTATTGAAACATAAAATTTTTAAATGGCTTTTGTTGTATGGAAACAATTGTAATTATAGGGAATGGGATTTCGGGTGTGACAGCTGCACGTTATATTAGAAAGTATAGTGATAAACGAATTATCCTCATTTCAGCAGAAACAAAATATTTCTTTTCTCGAACTGCACTCATGTATATCTATATGGGGCACATGAAGTTTGAGCATACCCAGCCATACGAAAATGGTTTTTGGGAAAAAAATCGTATTGAACTGGTACAAGACTATGTAACTTCAATTAACTATGAAACACAGGAGTTGAGTTTACAGGAAGGTAGTCCAATCAAATATGATAAGCTTGTATTGGCTGTGGGTTCAAAACCAAATAAGTTTGGATGGCCAGGTCAAGATTTGGGTGGTGTACAAGGCTTATACTCTGCACAAGACTTAGAAGAATTAGAAAAAAATACAGCAGATGGTTCTACAAAGAGAGCTGTAATTGTTGGTGGTGGTTTGATCGGAATTGAAATGGCAGAAATGCTTCTTTCAAGAAAGATTCCAGTTACTTTCTTAGTAAGGGAAGGTTTGTTCTGGGGGAATGTATTACCAAAGCAAGAGGCTGAACTCATTAGTAGACATGTCAGAGAGCATCATGTAGATTTACGTTTGTCTACAGAACTCAAAGAAATATTACCAGACGAAAATGGGCGTGTTTCAAAAATCATTACTGGTGATGGAGAGGAAATTGAATGTCAATTAGTAGGGCTTACAGCAGGTGTAGGACCCAATATCGATTTCTTGAGAGATTCTGATTTGGAATTACAAAGAGGAATTATGGTAAACCAATATCTTGAGACTAATCAAAAGAATGTATATGCTATTGGTGATTGTGCTCAGTTTGATGAACCTGTACCTGGCAGAAGACCAATGGAACAAGTTTGGTATACTGGTAAAATTATGGGAGAAACAGTGGCAAATACTATTTGTGGCAATAGAACAAAGTACAATCCAGGTCATTGGTACAACTCAGCTAAGTTCTTTGACATTGAATATCAAACATACGGTTGGGTCTTTGCTCAACTGAGAGAAGGAGAAACAGATTTCTATTGGGAACACAAGGGAGGTAAGATCTGTATGCACTTTGTGTTTGATAAAGCCTCAAGAAAGTTCTTAGGCGTAAATACCTTTGGAGTTCGCTTACGTCATCATGCATTCAATACATGGCTTACAGAAGAGAGAACGATTGATCATGTATTGGAACATTTAAAAGATGCAAACTTTGACCCAGAGTTCTATGCACAATATGAAAAAGAAATTGTAGCAAAGTTTAATAAAGAACAGGGAACTAATATTCTTGTAAAGAAAGCCAGTTGGGATAGAATCCTAAATTTTTTGAAGGCTTAAAAGATAAATAGATAATAAAACTACATATTGAAACACAGAATTATATGAAAATTATTAAGAATATAGGGTTGGTTATCTTTCTTCTCGGATTAAGTATTTTTACTTTTTCTGGATTTCTAGGAGAATATACTGTAGATGCCAATAATCTATCAGAAATATTAGAAACTAATTTATCTGATAGAGCTAAAGGAAATGGTTTAGTAGAAATTTATACAGAGGCTTTGAGTGGTAAAACATTCAATAACTCTTTTCAAATTTCTTCAATCATTAGCTCAAATTATAATGAAATAAATGAAAAGTTAACTGCTGCACAAAATTGGGATAAGGTCATGTATGATCAACCAAGTTCTTGGACATACAAGATTATTCAATCTTCACCATCAGGTTTATTTGTTGATAGTAAATGGTTGATGTTCTTCTTGACTTTTGGTTTATCAATCATTGGAGGAATTATGTTTATTCTGCCAAACTTTAAGTTATATGGTCCTGAAGGAATCAGACATGATGGTACTTTTCAAGGTGCAGATACAAACAGAGGATGGATTGGTATTATTACTTTTATTTGGCTAGTAGGTTTTTACATTCTATTATATTTTTATCCACAACACATTGTTAACCAAATTCTAACAGTAGATGGTGTGAGTAGGGGACTAAGTGGTAATGGCTCTTCTCAGTGGTTTTTATACGGATTCATGTATTGCTGTGTAATGACAGTAATGGCAATTCGTATGTATATCAAGTATCGTCATAATTTATATCAAGTCATTCGTACAACATCAGTATTATTTTTCCAAATTGCATTTGCGTTTATCATTCCAGATTTATTGGTTAGATTTCAAATGCCTTGGTTTGATTTCAAAAACGCTTGGCCACTAAATTATAACTTCTTCACTCCAGGTTCTATCAATGGGTTAATTGAAAGTGGTGGTATTGGTTATTTTATGCTATTCTGGGGAATTCTATTAACACTTGTGATTGTACCTGTAATGGTTTATTTCTATGGTAAGAGATGGTATTGTTCATGGGTTTGTGGTTGTGGAGGATTAGCTGAAACTTTGGGAGATCCTTACAGACAATTATCAGATAAAAGTGTGAAATCTTGGAAAATAGAAAGATGGTTAATTCATGGAGTATTAGCTTTCGCTATTTTAATGACTGCCATTATGTTGGTTAAATTCTTTGTGCCAAGCTTTCATTTCCAATACAATGTTGCTGGTGTAGATATTTCTCCTGATGGTGTTAAGAGTGCTTATGGTTTCTTAATTGGCTCTATTTTCTCTGGAGTAATTGGTACAGGGTTTTATCCAGTATTTGGAAACCGTGTTTGGTGTAGAATGGGTTGTCCATTGGCAGCTTATATGGGACTTGTTCAACGTTTCAAATCTCGTTTTAGAATTACAACAAATGGTGGACAATGTATCTCTTGTGGAAACTGTTCTACTTATTGTGAGCAAGGAATCGATGTAAGATGGTATGCTCAAAGAGGACAAAATATTGTACGTTCTTCTTGTGTTGGTTGTGGAGTTTGTTCTGCAGTATGCCCAAGAGGAGTATTGAAATTAGAAAATGGTCCAGAAGAAGGAAGAATCAATGATAATCCAATCATTATTGGAAAAGATAATATTGAGTTGAGTAAACTTCCAGAAATCAAATAAAAAATAAATACGTTCAACAACATTAAAGCCTTCATTTACGATTGTAAGTGAAGGCTTTTTTATATTTACCTATTTAATAAAAGACTTATATCGTTCAATTTTCTCAGCTAATCTATTTCCTAGGTATTCAGAACCTTCACCGAGAGATTGATGAATGCGTTTTGCCTCTTCTCGATAAGCTATTTTTTTCTCATTAGTCCAATAAAAAGGAGGTGCAGAAAGGTTACAAATTCGGTCAGCCATTTTTACAGCCCAAACCTCTTTTGGTTGCTCTTTAATTCTTGCCAAACTATCACCCATTTTATCAGAAATGTCTTGATTATTTTCTTGTTTGGTAAGGGCAGAAACCCCCAAAGCTACTTCTCTACCAAATTGTTTTTCTACTTCTTCAAGTGAATAAGGTGTATCTTCAATTGTATCATGAAGTACAGCACATTTAATAGCTAAGTCTGGATTTAAGCTTTCATCTTCTTCCACTGCCTTCAAAATCTCAAAAGTCACACTCCCAATGTGATTGATATATTCTACTTGTTGATTTTCTTCCTGTCCTCCATATTTTTGACCATTATGGAGTGTACTTGCTAGTTGCCAAATTTCTTGCAATTCATCTATTGACCAAGTGTTTTCCATTTTTTTACGGTTGATTTATTTTTTAATTAAACAATGTTTTGTTTACTGAATTTAATGATAAAAAAAGGGTAATCATATATGATTTTCCGTATTTTAAACATATACAAGCAAAAAAAAACGATTTATACGATGAAAGCATTTAACATATTTTTAGTTAGTTGTTTGGTTTCTGTGACATTATGGGGACAAGATGATACAGAAAATTTGGTAGAAAGTGATACTGCTATTTTCTCAATGAGTATTGAAGAACTATTATCATTGGATTATGAAGTAGAATCTGCAACAAAAACAAAAACAACAGTTCAAAAGGCTCCTTCAGTTGTTCGTTTATTTACCAAAGAAGACTTTCAACAATTTGGTTTTACAACCATTCAAGATGTTTTAAATTCTGTACCAGGAATGCAAATACAAGAATACCGAGCAGGACATCAATTAGTATGGATTAGAGGTGTTCAAGCACGTTATAACAACAAAGTATTATTGTTGGTAGATGGAATTCCTATGAGAGATAGTTATTATGGGAATTTTAATATTGATGAAATGTTCCCTTTAGAAGCTATTGACAAGATAGAAGTATTAAATGGACCTGGTTCTGTACTATATGGAGCAAATAGTTTTAGTGGAGTTATCAACATTACTACAAAGAAAAAAGGAAAGAGTGTCGGTGCTGATTATGGAACATTGAATACATATTCAGTACAAGGAGAATATGATATTAATAATTTTTATGCAAATGCAAACTATTACCATACAGATGGTTTTCAACCAGAATATATGACCGATGGAAAGTCTCGTGCAGTTAATCAAACAAGTACAGGACAGTTTGGTCTATTGAAATATAATAATGAGAAATTCTCTGCAATGGCTGGAATTGCAAAATATGGGCAACCTTACAAATACCGTGATACAAAAAAAGAGTATTATTTTGATAGAATGCCTATTTTTGGTAATCTAAAATATAAGCATGATTTTTCAGATAGCTCTTCATTGAGTGTGAATGCTTATGCCAATTATTTTCAATTCAATAGAGGAAAGCAGAAGTATAAAAGTTCAGATAGCAATGAACTCAAAGAACAATCAGAGAATCCATTGAATACAATGTTGTTAGGTGGAGATATTGATTATAATTTGAATATTAAAAAGCATGGGATGATTGTTGGTTTATCATGGCAACAGGATAGAGCCTTAGACATTTATGAGGATATTACTTATTCACTAGACCCAGAAGACTTGGGAAGAGAAGAAGTGATTAGTGACCCTAATATTTCAAGAGATAACATTGGGCTTTTTATTCAAGATGTATACGCTATTACAGATGAAATTAACTTAACAGCTGGTTTACGTTATGATATTTTAAGTGATTTTGATAATCAATTTAACTATCGTGCAGGAGTTACAGGTCAATGGGAAAATGGTTTGTATGGAAAAGTATTGTATGGAACAGCTTATCGTGTCCCTTCTTATCGTGAATATGTTACTTTGGATGCTCCAAATGCTTCTTTGGAACCAGAATATTTAAAAACGTTTGAGGCTCAAATAGGATATTTGATAAATAAAAAAATTGATATCAATCTAACATTATACAATAACATATATGACAATTTTATTCAAGAAATTGTTGTTGATTCAATTACAGAAAGTAATGGTGAATTTATTGAAATTGATGATGAGATGGCTTTTAACTGGAAGTCAAGAAAAATCTCCGGATTAGAATTAAACTCTTCTATTCGATCAATCAATAATTTGGTGTTGAATGTTGGGGCGTCTTATATCTTAAGAGCTAAAGAGACAGCAGGAACATTAGATGAGGGAATATATACTTCTCAGACAGTTGTGGCAACAGAGGCAGAGATTCCATTTTTGAGTAAGTTCAATACTTATGTGAATGCTAATTACACAATTAAAGAGAATTATTCATTAGGTACTAACTTATCTTATTTTAGCAAAAGAAGTGTAACTGATGATTATCAATCAGACTCTGATGTTCAGAATGTTGATAACGCAAATGGTTTTATTAAGTTGGATGCTCATACACAGGCTAAGTTTTTTAAGAAAAAATTAACATTGATGTTTAAAGTCAACAATGTATTGAATTCAAAAATATATAGCCCACCTTATGGAGGATCTGATCAATATGATGTTGAATGGATGGGAAGAAATTATCGATTATCGGCTACTTTTATATTCTAAAACCTTTGATGTATTGATAAATGTTAATACCTAATTTTTAGAATATTATATAATTATTTTTTCAAAAAAAAAGTGTTATGCATGCATAACACTTTTTCTTTTTTATCCGTTAAAAAAAATATGGAGAAAAAGAAAACACTTTGTTATCATGTAAAAGCGAGCTGGCATAGCATATCTAGAATGTATAATAGCTATGCAAGTGAGCATCATGTGACCATTTCTACAGCTTATGTACTCCTGTATTTAGATTTAGAAATTGGGGTTCCTTCTACTCAAATTGCCCCACAACTAGGAATGGAACCTAGAAGTCTGACAAGAGTTCTAAAATCCCTAGAAGAAAAGAAAGTAATCCTAAAAAAAGTAGATAAAGTGGACAAAAGACAAGTCCTTATTTACTTGACTCCAGAGGGTAAAGAACAACAACGAAAAGCTAAAAAAATAGTAAAGTCCTTTAATCAATTACTTGAAGAAAATATCCCCTCAGAAGATAGAGAGACATTTTTGAGAGTACTAATGACCATTAACGAAATTGCAGAAAACAACCATTTAAACCCACCTAGATAATATGAGAAAAATAGAAAAAATAGCAGTTTTAGGCTCTGGTGTAATGGGTTCGCGTATTGCTTGCCATTTTGCCAATATTGGGGTAAATGTTTTATTATTAGACATTGTTCCTCGTGAATTAAATGCCAAAGAGGAAGCAAAGGGCTTGAGCTTGGAGCATCCTGCCGTGAGAAACCGAATTGTAAATGATGCGTTATCATTTGCTGTTAAATCAAATCCATCTCCTATCTATCACAAAAAATTTTTAGATAGAGTTACTACAGGAAATTTTGATGATGATTTAGCAAAGATTTCAGATGTTGATTGGATTATCGAAGTAGTAGTCGAGAATTTAGACATCAAGAAGAAAGTTTTTACCAATGTAGAAAAGTACCGCAAAGAAGGTACATTAATTAGTTCTAATACTTCTGGAATTCCAATGGAACTAATGCTTGAAGGAAGAAGTGAAGATTTTCAGAAACATTTTTGTGGTACACACTTTTTTAACCCACCTCGTTACCTTAAACTCTTAGAGGTGATTCCAAGTACCAAAACTTCTCCAGAAGTAACCGATTTTTTCATGAAATATGGGGAACAATTCCTCGGAAAAACAACAGTGCTTTGTAAGGACACACCTGCTTTTATTGCCAATCGAGTAGGTATCTATTCTATTATGCAGACACTACAAGTAGTCAATGAATTAGGGCTAAGTGTAGACGAAGTAGACAAGTTGACAGGTCCAGTAATTGGTCGTCCTAAGTCTGCTACTTTTAGAACAATGGATGTAGTAGGAAATGATACATTAATTAAGGTAGCAAACAACCTATATGCAGGATTGGTAAATGATGAAGTAAGAGAGACTTTTAAGCTTCCAGAAATGCTTCAAAAAATTGAAGAAAACAAATGGTTTGGAGCAAAATCTGGACAAGGTTTTTATAAGAAGGTAAAGAATGAGAAAGGAAAATCAGAAATTCTTTCTTTGAACTTGTCAAGCTTTGAATATGAGCCTAAGCAAAAGGTAAAATTTGCAACATTAGAACAAACAAAACCAATTGAAGAGCTAAAACCTCGCTTCAAGGTTTTATTAGGTGGTAAGGATAAAGCTGGCGAATTTTATCGTCAAACATTTTTTGGCTTGTTCCAATATGTCACGAATCGTATTCCAGAGATTACAGATGAATTATACAAAATTGATGATGCCATCAAAGCAGGTTTTGGTTGGGAATTAGGACCTTTCGAAACATGGGATACTTTGGGAGTTGCCAAAGGTGTAGAAATGATGGAAAGCATGGGCTTAACTCCTGCTAATTGGGTCAAGGAAATGTTGGAAAGTGGTGCTGAAAGCTTCTATAAAGTAGAAGGTGGTACTAGACAATATTATGATATTGAGCAAAAAGCTTATGTATCAATTCCTGGACTTGAAAACTTCATTTTATTAGATACTATCAGAGAAAATAAGGTTGTATGGTCAAATTCTGGAGCTTCTATCTTTGATATTGGTGATGGTATTTTGAACTTAGAATTCCACTCAAAAATGAATACAATGGGTGGTGAAGTAATTCAAGGAATTAACAAAGCAATTGATTTGGCAGAAAAAGACTATCAAGGTCTAGTAGTTGCTAATGAAGGAGCAAACTTTTCGGCAGGTGCCAATCTTGGATTAGTTTTCATGTATGCCATTGAGCAAGAATATGAAGAAATTGACCTTATGATTCGTCAATTCCAAAATACAATGATGAAGGTTCGCTATTCTTCAATTCCTGTGGTAGTTGCTCCTCATGGAATGGCATTAGGTGGTGGTTGTGAAATTACGCTACATGCAGATAAAGTACAAGCAGCAGCAGAAACATACATTGGTTTGGTAGAGTTTGGAGTAGGATTAATTCCTGCAGGTGGAGGTACAAAAGAATTGACTTTGCGTGTATCCAACAATATTGAAGTTGATGACATTGTATTTAACTCTTACAAAAATGCTTTCCTAAATATTGGAATGGCAAAGGTATCTACTTCAGCTCATGAAGCATTTGATTTAGGTATTTTACAAAAAGGAGATGCAATTTCAGTGAATAAAAACAGACAAATTGCAGATGCCAAAAGACAAGCTCTCAACTTGGTAGAGGCCGGTTATACAACTCCTATTCAACAAAAAGACATTAAGGTATATGGAAAGCAAGTCTTGGGGATGTTCCATGCAGGAGCAAACTCAATGTTGGCTGGAGGATACATTTCAGAGCATGACCATTTAATTTCTCAAAAGCTTGGTTATGTCATGGCTGGAGGAGATTTATCAGCTCCAACAACAGTCTCAGAACAATACTTATTGGACTTAGAAAGAGAAGCATTCTTATCATTAACAGGTGAGAAAAAGACACTCGAAAGAATCCAAAGTATTTTAACTAAAGGTAAACCATTGAGAAACTAAAATTAGACAGTCATGAGAAATACATATATAGTAGCAGGATTTCGTTCAGCAGTAGGAAAAGCTCCAAGAGGAGGTTTCAAATTTTTTCGCCCAGATGACTTAGCAGCTGGAGTTGTCAAACATCTAATGGATTCTATTCCTAATGTGGAAGCAGAAATGGTAGATGATGTAATTGTGGGAAATGCCACACCAGAAGCAGAGCAAGGATTGAATATTGGACGTATGATTTCATTGATGGGACTTGATACCGTAAAAGTACCTGGAATGACTGTAAATCGTTATTGTTCTTCTGGATTAGAGACCATTGCCATTGCAGATGCCAAGATTAAGGCAGGAATGGCTGATTGTATCATAGCAGGTGGTGTAGAATGTATGAGTCCAATTCCTTTTGGCGGTTGGAAAATTACACCAAATTATAATTGGGCAAAAAGTAACCCTGATTATTATTGGGGAATGGGATTAACTGCTGAAGCAGTAGCCAAAGAATTTAATATATCAAGACAAGACCAAGACGAGTTTTCATACAATTCACACATGAAGGCTTTGAATGCAATTCAAACAGAGCGTTTCAAAGATGACATTGTTCCAATGACCTTCACAGAAACCTATCTTGATGGCAATGAGAAGAAGAAAACAAGAGAGCATACTGTTGCCTTAGATGAAGGCCCAAGAGCAGATACTTCTTTGGAGAGATTAGCAAAATTACGCCCTGTATTCCATGCAAGAGGTTCTGTAACTGCTGGAAACTCTTCTCAAACATCTGATGGAGCTGCTTTTGTGATGGTAATGTCAGAGGAAATGGTAAAGCGATTGAACATAGAACCAATTGCTCGTTTGGCTTCTTATGCTGTGGCAGGAGTAGAGCCAAGAATTATGGGAATTGGTCCTGTAGATGCCATTCCAAAAGCACTAAAACTAGCCAATTTATCATTGAATGATATTCAACAATTTGAATTAAATGAAGCATTTGCTGCTCAATCACTAGCAGTCATTAGAGAAGCAGGTCTAAATCCTGACATTGTGAATGTAAATGGTGGTGCAATTGCTTTGGGTCACCCACTGGGTTGTACAGGTGCAAAGCTGAGTGTTCAATTATTGAATGAGATGAGAAAAAGAGACCAAAAATATGGAATGGTTACAATGTGTGTAGGGACAGGACAAGGAGCAGCAGGAATATTTGAATTATTATAGAAACATTAAATTTTTACGACTATGGGAGATAACAATAAAAAAATTAAAGGTGGACAGTTCTTAATTGACAACATAAGTTTTAAAGATATATTCACTGCAGATGAATGGACAGAAGAGCAAAGAATGCTTGCAATGTCTTGTAGTGACTTTTTGAAAGCAGAAATAGATCCAGTATTAGATAGAATTGATAGTCTTGAAGAAGGACTCATGCCAAGTTTACTAGACAAAGCAGGACAATTAGGATTGCTCTCGATTTCTGTTCCAGAAAATTATGGAGGTTTTGGAGGAGACTTCAACACTTCACTTTTAACAACAGAAGTTTTGGGAGGTGGACACTCTTTTTCTGTTGCATTAGCTGCTCATACAGGAATTGGTACTTTGCCAATTCTCTATTTTGGAAATGAGGAGCAAAAACAAAAATATTTGCCAAAACTGGCAATGGGTGAATGGAAGGCAAGTTATTGTTTGACTGAACCAGGTTCTGGTTCTGATGCCTTGGCTGCCAAAACAAAAGCAGTTCTCACAGATGATGGAAAGCATTATGTCATTAATGGACAGAAAATGTGGATAACTAATGGAGGATTTGCAGATGTATTTGTGGTATTTGCACAAATTGATGGAGATAAATTCACAGGGTTTATCATTGATAAAGATACAGATGGACTTTCACTAGGAAATGAAGAGCACAAAATGGGTATTAAAGGTTCTTCTACTCGCCAAGTATTTTTTCAAGACTGTAAAGTACCTGTAGAAAATGTGCTGGGTGAGATTGGAAAAGGACATTTAATCGCCTTTAATATCTTAAATATTGGTCGTATTAAATTGGGAGGAGCAACATTGGGGGCTGCCAAAAAAGTAATTTCTCATGCTGTGAAATATGCCAATGAACGCCAACAATTTAAATTACCAATTGCTCGATTTGGGGCAATTCAATATAAATTAGCAGAACAAGTAACACGTGTATATGCATTAGAAGCTGCTCTTTATCGTGCTTCGGATGACATTACAAAAATGGAAGAAGCACTACAAAAAGATGGAATGCCTTACGAACAAGCAATTTTAGAAGCAGCTAAGGAGTTTGCAATTGAATGTGCATTGCTAAAAGTAGCAGGTTCGGAAGTATTGGATTATGTAGCAGATGAAGGAGTCCAAATCTTAGGTGGTTATGGTTTCTCTGCTGACTTCCCAATGGATCGTTCATATAGAGATTCTCGTATCAATCGAATCTTTGAAGGGACAAATGAAATCAATCGAATGTTGATTCTGGATATGTTCTTCAAGAAAGGAATGAAAGGAGAATTGGATTTAATGGGACCTGCAAAAGCTGTACAAGGAGAGTTAATGGGGATTCCCGATTTCAATACAGAAGAGGCAACATTATTCTCAGAAGAAGAAAAAGCGATCAAAAATATGAAGAAAGCTATCTTGATGGTGGCTGGAGCTGCTGCTCAAAAGTTCATGACTAAATTATCGCATGAGCAAGAAATTTTGATGAATGCAGCAGATATGATTATTGACTTGTATATGGCTGAGTCTGCTCTACTACGTACTCAAAAACTAGTAGATGCAAAAGGAGAAGCAGCTTGTGAACACCAAATTGCAATGACAAAAGTATATGTTTTTGATGCAGTTGATCGAGTAAATAAATCAGGAAAAGATGCCATTATTTCTTTTGCAGATGGTGATATGCAACGCATGATGTTATTAGGATTGAAAAGATTTACAAAAATAGCTCCTATTAATATTCGTGATTTAAGAAGAAAAATAGCTGGAAAAATCATTGATGCCAATGATTATTTAGCTTAATATAAAATATCTCCCGCCTTAGTATAACAAAAGGCACTAAAAAGTAGTAAATTAGTCTGAAAATAATATGATGTTATGAATAGACTGGTTTGCTACTTTTTGCTTTTACCGATAGTTATCGGATTTTTTTCGTGTACTCAACCTGAACATGCTTTATTAATTCCTGATAAGGCAGATATGGTGCTCAAATTTAATTTACCTGCCTTTGCAGAAAAGAAATTAGATACAGACAAATTATTAAGAATTGGATTTGAAGAAGAATATAATTTGTTGAATGAATCTATCAATAAGCAACAACCAGTATATCGCTTTTTTTACAATGACTTTGAGACAGTAGCAATGACTTTTGGTATTTTAGATGATGGAAAGTTAAAAAGAAAGCAAGAACAACTAGGGCATGTTGTACAAGTGCAAGATGGAATTTATACCAGTATTATGGGTAATTATATTTTGGCTTGGAAAAATGGAAAAGCAATATGTAGTCAAAATAATGGAAACCGAATGGAAATCTTGGGTTTCTTTAATGAAGATCAGAGCTTATATGAACAACATGCTGATTTTACTTCTTGTATAAAAGCTGATGATGATATTAGTGGTTGGGTTGGAATGAAGAGCATCCAAAAAGAGTATCCTTCTTTAAATTCTCCAGAATATGACATTAGTGGAAATTCTTTAAGCTTGTCTAATAACTTTGAAAATGGGAAAATGAGTTTAGAAATCTCATATACAGGGGTAGAGAAGTATTTTTTAAGTACATTTTTGAGAGATGGAGTTTCTAGTAAAGTATTAAAAGAACTGCCAAGTGTAGACTCCAAGGCATATTTTAGCATTGCTATTTCTGAAAAGGCAATGGAAGAAATTTTTAAAACCACATTAAAACAACAAGGAGCAGGTATTCCAGTAGATGTTTCTCCTCTTGCCAATGTATTTACAGGAGAAGGAGTATATATGGTCGACAAAGTAGAAAACTTAAAATTTGGAGGTTATTTGACATTGGGAGTTAAGAATAGAGGAGAGGTAAAGAAATCTCTAAAGCAAATGGGCTTTTCTTTTGGGAATGATGATACATTCAAAATGTTTTTATTGCCAGTACAAGGAAAATTAAACCAACACTCAGTAACAATTGCTTTGCGTCCTTTTGAAGAAAAACAAACAGAACATTCCAAAGAAGTAGAAAATATTTTATCTAGCTCTCCTCTTTCGGCTTATGTTAATGTAAAAGAATTAGATGATGACCATTTGGTTCCAATTCGCTCAGAGGCAACTAGTGTTGTAAAAGAGTTACAATTAACTTCTTCACAATCTGGAACAATCAACCTTGATGTATTCATGTTAGATGATACTAAAAATGCTTTTGAGCTATTAACATCATCACGATAGTCATTTATTCACCTTGAAGAGTAATTACTAATTGGCGACCACTGGCATGATTTCTATGTTCACCAAGATAGACTCCTTGCCAGATTCCCAAATTGAGTTGTCCATTGCTCACAGGAATACTCACAGATGTGCCCAAAGTAGCTGTTTTGAGGTGTGCAGGCATATCATCACTTCCTTCATAATCATGTTGATAATAAGGAGCATTTTCTGGAATATACTTATTGAAATGACTCTCAAAGTCATAACGAACGGTCGGATCAGCATTCTCATTGATCGTAAGACTAGCAGAAGTGTGTTTGATAAAAACATGTAATAAGCCCACTCTACAATTAAGAAGTTCGGGTACAGCTCTTTCTACAATTTCTGTAATTAAGTGAAAACCTCTCGAATAAGCTGGCAATGTAATTTCCTTTTGATAAAATGGCATTCTTTTTAAAATTTCTTTTCGTGACAAAATTATACTACTTTTGCCATAAATAGGTCATTAAAAATAGAAATTATGTCTTTAAAAATTGCGATTGGTGGAGATCATGCTGGATTTGCTTACAAAAAAGAAGTAATTGCTTTGTTGGAAAGTAAAGGATATGAAGTAAAGGACTTTGGTCCTTATAGTGAAGATTCTTGTGATTACCCTGACTATGTACATCCTTTGGCTCAAGGAGTGGAATCAAAAGAATTTAACTTTGGTATCATCATTTGTGGTAGTGGAAATGGAGTAAATATGGTAGCAAATAAGTACCAAGATATTCGTTCTGCTTTAGTTTGGCAAAATGATTTGGCTGCTTTGGCAAGACAACATAATAATGCAAATGTATTGGCTATTCCTGCTCGTTTTGTATCTCTCGATGATGCAAAAACATTTGTAGATACATTTATCACTACAGATTTTGAAGGTGGAAGACATGAAAATAGAGTGAATAAAATCGCTTGTAAATAATTACAAAATCATTTGTAATAAAAAAGCCATTTCTCATTTATGAGGAATGGCTTTTTCGTTTTCTGTAAACTCTTAAAAAGATCTTGCATATCCAATATAAACCAATACAGGGATTGAATTTGCTATTTCTGGAATAGCGATAGCTCCAATATCAAAAGATTTTTTTTGTGAAAATTTGCATATTACTTTGAATTCCTGCTTTTGGAAAAGCTTTTCTAAAGATGAAGAAAGTAATAAATCTTTCCCTATTTTTACATATTCACTTAGAACCTTAATCAACTATGTCCACTATTCAAGAAGCTAAAAAAGCACTTAAAAAATACTTTGGATATTCTTCTTTTCGTCCCAATCAGGAAGATGTAATTGCTTCTATTTTAGATAAGAAGGATACTTTGGTAATTATGCCCACAGGTGGAGGAAAATCAGTTTGTTATCAAGTTCCTGCTTTGGTATTAGATGGTTTGACCTTAGTTATTTCTCCCTTGATTGCCTTGATGCAAGACCAAGTACAAGCTTTACAAGCTAATGGAGTAAATGCAGCTTTTTTGAATAGTTCTTTGGGGATAGATGGAGAAAGAGAAGTAGCAAAACAATTGGTAAATAAGGAATTGAAGTTGTTATATGTTTCTCCTGAAAAATTACTTACACACTCTTTTTTGACCTTTATTCAGCAATTAGAAATTAGTTTGGTGGCAGTTGATGAAGCTCATTGTATTTCTTCTTGGGGACATGATTTTCGTCCAGAATATACTCAATTGAAAGTACTTAAAAGTTGGCTGAATAATGTCCCTGTAGTGGCATTGACAGCTACAGCAGATAAGGTAACAAGAAAGGATATTTGTGAACAATTGCAATTAAGAGAGCCTAATGTGTTTTTAAGTTCTTTTGATAGACCCAATCTTAGTTTGAATGTTCGTCCTGCAAAAAATAGAATGCAAGTGATTTTGCGTTATTTGGAAGGAAGAAAAGAGCAGTCAGGTATTATTTATTGTTTGAGTAGAAAGACAACTGAGAGTTTAGCTGAAAAACTACAAGGTTTTGGTTATGATGCTTTGGCTTATCATGCAGGAATGAGTTCAAGTGATCGCTCTGAGGTACAGACAGCTTTTTTGAGAGATGATGTTCGCATTATTTGTGCAACAATTGCATTTGGAATGGGAATTGACAAATCCAATGTTCGTTGGGTAATCCATTATAATGTACCTAAAAATATTGAGAGCTACTATCAAGAAATTGGTAGAGGTGGGAGAGATGGTTTACCAAGTGATACTTTACTATTTTATTCATTTTCAGATATTTCTATTCTAAGAGGTTTTGTTGAGGAAAGTGGTCAAAAAGAATTGCAATTGGCTAAGTTGGAAAGAATGCAACAATTTGCAGAATCTTTGACTTGTCGTAGAAAAATTCTATTAAGTTATTTTAATGAAACTTTGACTGAAAACTGTGGAAATTGTGATGTATGTCTAAATCCTCCACAAGAGTTTGATGGAACAGTCATTGCTCAAAAAGCTCTTTCTGCAGTGGCTCGAACCAATGAATCAGTTGGGGTTTCGATGTTGATTGATGTATTAAGGGGTTCTCGAAACCAAGAAATCATTAAAAAAGGGTTTGATAAAATCAAAACGCATGGAGCTGGTGCTGATATTGGTTTTTTGGATTGGCAGAATTTTATTGTTCAGTTAATGCATCAAGGATTAGTTGAAATTGCGTATGATGACCACCATTATTTGAAGTTAACTCCATTGGCAAAGGAAGTTTTATTTGGAAGAGAACAAGTAAGATTAGTTTCGCTACATAATATTCTACAAAAGAGAAAAGAAGAGAAGAAAATTGCACCTCTTAGTAAGAGTAAGTCAGAAAGATTGGAAGAAGGTATTTTTTCTGCTCTTATTAAACTTAGAAAACGATTTGCTGAAGATACTTGGTTAAGTCCAGATCAAATTTTTTCGGATACTACATTGAAGCAAATTGTAAAAGTAAAACCAACATCTGAATGGGAAATGAACCAAATTTCTGGGATGAGTGAAGCTAAGTTTGAAGCTTATGGAAAAGCATTTTTGGAAACAACAGTAGAAGAGATGGTAAACTTTTACCAAGATGAGAATAATATGAAGGGAGCAACCTATATTCTTACCTTGGATTTATTACAAAAAGGAAAAACTGTTGATGAAATTGCTCGTGAGAGAAATCTGAAAGCTCTCACTGTATATAGTCACATTGCTACCTTAATCCAGAGAGGACATACAATTTCAATTGATGAATATATTAATACAGAGGAATTAGAGAAGATATTTGAGGCAATTGAGTTTACAGGAGAAAACAAGATGTTAAATCCTATTTTTGATTATCTTGAAGAAAAAGTAGAATATCATAAAATTCGTTTAGGCTTGGGGGTATGGAATTGGCAGCAGAAATTAAAAAGAAACGCATAGTATTTTGGTTGTTTTTAGGTTTTGCTTTTGCTCTAATGGGGCAGAATGCAGAAAACATTCAAAAATATCATCAAAAAGCAAGAACTTTATTATTACAAGAAGAGTTTGAGAAGGCAATTTTACAGTATGACTCTGCTATTCACATAATGCCATATTCTGCTCAAATGCATTATGAAAGAGCTTATTGCAAAATGCGTATAAAAGATTATAAGGAAGCAATTTTAGATTTTTCACTAGTTATTAACCAAGCTCCTAATATGCATCAAGCACGTATTAATCGTGGGATTTGCCGCTATCATATTGATAATTTTTATGGAGCTAAGAGAGACTTTGACAAGGTTACAGAATCAATACCTTCTCACCCCATTGTTTCAATATATCTAACTATTGTTGAGGATGCAATCTCACGCCTTCAACAAGCAAATAATTTAAAAACACACAAAGCTATTCAAGAGACTCAGCTCAAAGTAGAGCAGAGTAGACAAATCAGAAGAAAAAGTAGTGAAAATTTAGCTTTAGATAGTGGGATAGATGAAAACTACTGGAAGTCAGATTTTTTGGATTGGTAAAAACTTAAATAATGATCAAAAAAGTAACCTTAGAGAATTTAGAAGATTTAATGCCATTATTTCATCAATACATGGAATTCTATGAAAGACCAATTGATGATAAGGAATTTAGAGCATTTTTGATAGAACGTCTATCCAATGATGAAGCAAATATATTTCTTTCTTATGAGGGAGAACAGGCAAATGGGTTTGTAGTGATTTATGAATCGTTTTCTTCCTTTTCATTAGGTAGAATATTTGTGTTAAATGATTTGTTTGTGCATAAATCTGCTAGAAACAAAGGGATAGGGACAAAACTAATTCAACAAACATTTGACTTGGCAAAAGAAAAAAATGCGAAGCGTGTTGATATTTCTACAGCTTTGACAAATACAAAAGCTCAAAACTTATATCAACATATGGGGTTTGTGATGAATAATGATTTCTGTTACTTAAACTTAAGCATATAAAGCAAAAGAGGATATTCTTTATTGAATATCCTCTTTATTATTGATGATTTATTTTACTTCTGAGTAATATATTTTTAGTTTCATGGCTTTTTCACCATGTATAGCATCCCCATCATAAAAAGTAGTATAATTAGTACGTGTAGCATTCAAGCTTGGAGCAATGATTAGCTCTGTCAATGTATCTTCTTTTGTGACAAGCTCTTGTACAAACTCTGTGATGTTTACATTATATTTCTTATTGATTGCATCATAAGAAAAAGCAAAGGCAGGTACACTACTATACAAGCTTTCATCATTTCTGATTTCTTCTTGTTCAATATCTGTTAAAACAATATTAAAGGGAGGACCATTTTCAAAAGCAGAATCCGCTACACTTTCATTCACAAATACTTCTAATTCAGCTTTATTAATGGCAACTGTATTATTTTCTGTGACAAATTTCTGTAAAGAAGGTAGACTTATTTGTGTGTGGATACCAGTACCAGCCTGAATATATCCTAGGTTGTTTAGGTCATTTGTAGAAATTTCATTTCCTTCTTCTGTTAATGTATTTACAGAACTTGTTGATAGGTCTGCTGTAATTTGATTGAAATTCTTACTATTGACATTGATTCTATATTCCAAACTTAAACTATCTTCTTCATCAGTATGATAGTATACAAAAAGCCTAGCTACTTTGGTTATATGTTCAAAAGCTAAGATAGAGTTGTTATCATCTTCGTCTCCCACCAATGCAAAACCTTTGAAGTTTGAGACTAAGACATCATTTGTAACATTATTACTAGCTGATAGAATTTCATTTCCTGTACTTACTTCTAGAGGAATTGTAAGGTAATATGTACTATCTTGAGATGCTCCACCTTCATAAAGTTGATGAGATTTTGTAATACTTCCCACAGGATTTGAACCATAAGTCAGTTCATCTTTTGTTGTATAATCTTGTTCTAAAATATCTTCCTCTAATTGATGAACATAGATTGTTTGTTCCCTACTAACATCACCCACAAATTGTTGATGATAATATGTTCTTGTACCAATCCCTTTGTTGTAAGAATATCCCACTGTTCGGTAAGGCAATTCTAAAGATACAGAATCACAAGTAGCAGAAGCGTCTAATGTAACATTTTCTGTGATCTGTAAGATTTGAAAAAAGCTTTTAGCTTCTGTTGTTCCAAATTCAGCATCATTATGAGTACCTACTAGAAGAGCAATGGCTTGATTCGTTGTGATATCATTAGGATAGTAAACCACTTTCGATTCAATGCTAAAAGTATCAATCACATTTGTGTTGATATTATTTTGTTGTAATGAACTACCCACTTCATTTGGGTCTTCACAAGCCACAAAAAAAGCCGATACAATACATATCAGCTTTAAAACTAAAGAATTTCTTCTCATTATTATTTATTTGCTATTTCGTTATATAAGTTATAATATGAATCTAACGCATCTTCGCTCAACTCTATTGCACCTTGCTTTACTTCTTTTGCTTCATTTACCAATTCTTCACTTTCTGTAGTATTGATTACACAATCAGCATTTTCTACTCCAATTTTTACAAAATTTTCATAATTAGCTGAAGATAAATGTTGTAATAAATCATCCTCTAATCCGAAAGTTTTTGCTTTGGCAATAGTATCTCCCTCAAATTGAAAATCAAATGCATTATCATATACAGAGAATACAGATTTTGAATTTTGGAAAATAGGATCATTACAATAAGTAGTGTTCAAGTATAAAGGAATTAAACTTGTCATCCAATCATTACAGTGAATAATATCAGGAGCCCATCCCAGTTTACGAACTGTTTCTAATACTCCTTTACAGAAGAAAATTGCTCTTTCATCATTATCTGCATGGAACTCTCCTTCTTTGTCAACAAAAGCAGATTTTCTTTGAAAATAATCTTCATTATCAATGAAGTAAACCTGTAATTTTGCATTTGGAATAGAAGCTACTTTGATAACCAATGGCTTTTCGTCCCCATCCATAGAAATGTTAATTCCAGATAAACGAACAACTTCATGCAATCTATTTTTACGCTCATTAATTACTCCAAATCTAGGCACTAGGATACGTATTTCCATCCCCTTCTCATGCATTGCTTGTGGTAACTTACGCACAAAGTCTCCAACATCAGTCAGTTTAAGGAAAGGTTTGATTTCACTTGCAACGTAAAGAATACGAACTTTATCAGCCATAGAAATGTTAATTTATGATTTAAAAGAAATTTTTAAACCACAAATATATATAAAAAAACGAAATTATCATAGATTAACTATTTGATTTATTGTGAAAAGCCTATATATTGCTGGGCTATGGTCATAATAGAAACAGCAAAAGAGCTTATAGAGTATCTTAAAATCTACAGAAACAAAGAATTAGGTTTTGTACCAACAATGGGAGCATTACACAATGGTCATCTATCCCTTATTGATGCTTCATTACAAGCCAATGAAATTACTGTATGTAGTATTTTTGTGAACCCAACACAATTTAATGATACTTCTGATTTTGACAAATACCCAAGAAACTTTGATAAAGACATAGCCCTTTTAGCAGAAAGAGGTTGTGATGTGTTGTTTTTACCCACTTTGGAAAGTATGTACCAAAGAGAGTCTTTACTTTCTTTCAGTTTTGGAGCATTGGAATGTGTAATGGAAGGAGCACATAGAGCTGGACACTTTAATGGAGTTGCTCTTATTGTTTCAAAACTATTCAATATCATCAAACCTTCTCGTGTTTATTTTGGACAAAAGGACTTACAGCAATGCGCTATTATTCAGTCCCTCATTAAGGATTTGTCTTATGATATTGAGTTTAATATGTGTCCTATCATAAGAGAAGGTAATGGGTTAGCAATGTCTTCTCGAAATCAACGTTTGAGTGAAAGTGAGAAAGAAGAAGCAAAAGCTTTATTTGCGAGTTTAGAACTTACCAAAACAAATTTACTCTCAGGAAAATCTATAAAAGAGGCTGTTGACTTATCTAAAGAATATTTAAAAAACAATATTTCTTTTGAATTAGAGTATTTGGAAGTTGCAAATGCTGAAACATTACAAGAGATAGACTCTATTGAACAAGGGCAAGAATATGCTATCTGTATTGCAGGATTTTTGGGACGAGTACGTCTAATTGACAATATTGTCTTTGTGGGCTAGTCCAAAATTCGTAATTTTGCCTTTGATATTAATATAAATGCATAAATGTTAATCGATATATTTAAATCTAAATTACACCGTGTTCAAGTTACTCAAGCTGATTTGAACTATGAGGGGAGTATCACAATTGATGAAGAGTTGATGGATGCAGCCAATTTATTGGAAAATGAAAAGGTTCAGATTGTAAATGTGAATAATGGTGAAAGGTTAGAGACTTATGTGATTAGAGGTGCTAGAGGAAGTGGTGTGATTTGTATGAATGGACCAGCAGCAAGAAAGGTTCAAGTGGGAGATATTGTCATCATTATTTCTTATGCACAAATGACTCCAGAGGAAGCAAAGCAATTTGAACCAATTGTGGTTCATCCCAAAGAAGGAAATACATTATAAAAGCAAATGAGTAATTCTATCAAAAATATTTTAAAGTATGCAGTCATGTTATTTGTGACTGCATTTTTATTGTGGTTCTCTTTCAAGAGCATTGAAACTCAAAATGGACAGTCAAAGTTTGACTTTATTTTGGAAACATGGGATAGAGGTAATAAAGGTTTCTTATTTTTATCTGCATTTTTAGCAGTGATGAGTCATTTTGTTCGTGCGATTCGTTGGCACATAATCTTAAAACCTTTAGGTTATAAGCCTTCTGTAATGAATAGCTTTACTTCTGTAATGTTGGGCTATTTTGTGAATTTAGTGATTCCTAGAGGAGGAGAGTTATCACGATGTGCAACATTATATAAATTGGAAAAAATACCGATTAAAACATCTTTAGGGACAGTAATAGCAGAACGAGTTATTGATTTAGTACTTCTGATTGTCTGTGTAGGGACTGTTTTTTTGATAAAGTTTCAAAAATTTTGGGACTTTTTCGCCAATCTAGAAGGTTCCACAAAACAAGGTGAAACTTCTTATCTTAAGTATTATGTCTTAGGAGCAATGGTATTGTGTACTGTTATTGCTTATTGGTATTTGAGAAGAAATTTACGTTTGTTAGTCAAAGTAAAAGGTTTTTTGGTAGGCATCAAAGAAGGATTAGTTGCTATTTTTCGTTTGGAACAACGTGTATTATTCTTAGTATATTCTATGATGATTTGGGCATGCTATTATTTCATGGCATATACTGTTTTCTTGGCTTACCCAGAGACTGCTAATTTAGGTTTAGATGCAGCACTTACAATCTTTGTATTGGGAGGAATTGCAATGGTTGCTCCATTACCTGGTGGTACAGGAAGCTATCATTTGATTGTGTCACGAGGATTGAATTTATTCTATGGAATTACAACAACTTCTGCTATGGCATTTGCAACTATTTTCCATGGATGGCAAACATTGGTAATAATTATAGTAGGAGGAATTTGTGGAATTATATTTCTTTCTAAAACAAAAAATCAAGCAATAGAAGAAAATGAACACAAAAACTAAAATTGTCAATTTAGAAATAGCAAAAGAACAAGTAAAGGCTTGGAAAGAAGAGGGAGAAAAGGTGGTTTTTACAAATGGTTGTTTTGATATTCTTCATTTGGGTCATGTAGACTATTTAGAAAAAGCTCGAAATTTGGGTACTAAGATGATTTTAGGGCTAAATACTGATGCTTCTATTCAAAGATTAAAAGGAGAAGAACGCCCAATTGTACCAGAACATGCAAGAGCTCGTGTAATGGCATCATTAGAATTTATTGACCTTGTTGTTTTATTTTCTGAAGATACTCCATTAAATTTGATTCAAAATATGCAACCCTCTGTTTTGGTAAAGGGTAGTGACTATAGTGTTTCTCAAATTGTAGGAGCCAAAGAAGTCTTAGAGAGTGGAGGAAGTGTAGAGACAATTGATTTGGTAGAGGGTTTTTCCACTACTAATATTATTGATAGAATTAAAAGTTTTATATAAATACAAAAAGTTATGAATTTTGACTTGACAGGAAAACTTCTTGAAAAGAATGATATCCAGAAGATTACAGAAACTTTCCAAAAAAGAGAGTTTGTGGTAGAGTGTGAGGAGAATAATGCAGGGAGAGTATGGACAGATTACATTAAATTCCAATTGATCCAAGATAAATGTGATATATTAGATCAATACAATGTTGGTGATACGATCAAGGTTACTTTCAATATCAAAGGGAATAAATGGGAGAAAGAAGGTAATGTAAATTACTTTGTAAATCTGAATGCTTGGAGAATTGAAGCAGGTGGTGAGCATGTGGATCCATTTGCAGCAGAGCAAGCAGCTCAAGCACAAGCTGAAGCAGCTATTTATGGAGGTGCTTCTGATTCTTCTTCTTCTTCAACTGATAGTTCAGCAGATGATTTACCTTTCTAAAAAGGAAAGAAAATATTAAGCTAAATAGAAGCCCAATTTCTCAGGAAATTGGGCTTCTTGCTTTTATAAAGTAATAGTGTCTTCTAATATTTTATGTGTATCTTCAACTTGTAATTTAAAGTTATATACTGTGATGACATAACTAAATAAGCCAAAAAACAAGCAAAGAACACCTCCTACATAATTACCTACAATTAAGAATATAGTTCCTAATAATAGTGCTACTATTAAATTAAAGGCAAAGAAGAATAGGGTATTTGGTAATAACTTGTACTCAACAAGAACTACTGTATTTCCTTTTTCTGTTTGTTCCACTTCTCCACGTACAAGAGGCAGAAAGTTATGTGTGTGCCTTAATTTTTTTGTTAATGTAAACCTTCTCTTCTCTTCATCCAGTCGTCCATAGAATTTATTAATATCTCCTCTTTCTGCAACAACGCTGTAGTGTGAACGTTCCTTTGTATAACATGCTAGAAAGTGAAATACTTCATCAACACTAAAAGGAGATATCAAGACCCTATTTTCGAAGGGAAGAATTTTCATAATTACTTACTTTTCTGCAATGCAAGAGATCTCTACATTTACGTTTTTTGGTAGTCTACTTACTTCTACACATTCACGAGCAGGGGCTATTTTTTCATCAAAATATTCCCCATATGCTCTATTGATTGCACCAAAATAATCGAGGTCTTTGATGAAAATGGAACATTTTATTACATCTTCAAACTTCATTTCCCCAGCTTCAAGAATTGCCTTAATGTTATCCATTACTTGATGAGTCTCTTTCACTACATCATCCGTTTTTAATTCTCCTGTACTTGGGTCTAAAGCAATTTGCCCAGACACATATAAGGTTCCGTTACTCAATACGGCTTGGTTATATGGACCAATTGGTGCTGGAGCTTTGTCTGTATTGATAAATTTCTTCATCGGTCAAATAGTTTATGTTAATGAATTAATCTTGTGTTTGGGGAGATAGTTTCAATTTCCCAAAACGTTGCTTCCTTCTTTTTACTCCAACCAACAATATTTGGTTATCATCAAACTGTTGAATAGAGGCAGGACTAATATTAAGACCTATTTCATGATGATTTAACAATTTCTTGTAATGAATGTTTCCTTTTGTATCAATACTTGCTACACTTAGACAAGTTGCACCAGGTTCATTATGAAATACAAAAGAACGTTCTTCCTCTTCCTCTTCTACTGGTAGGTAATTATCTGGATGATCATTAAATAGTAAGTATAATTTATCTTTCTGAGGCAACAGTTGATAAGAAGAATAATACCCACCATCATTAGAAGTTGCCTGTGTTTTTTTCAAAAGACTTGTCCATAATAACTCACCAGAAATATCATGTCTGAATACCAAGACATCATTATGATGGAAAAAATCAACAGTATAATTGATCGCACCACCGCTTGGGTTGAGTTGTGAGTACACCTTTTGGTTACGATAATGTTGTTCTGCTGAAAAACTTAAACCTCCATCTTTATGCAAAATAATTTGATCAAGATTATAAAGCATAATTTCACCTCCAGTTGCTATTTTTTGTTCACTCAAATAGTTTTGAAGTATATCATACCCAAAAGGGAATATCTTATGAATCACAATTTTTTGACTTCTGTGATTGATTTTAAGATAAAAACTCCCTTTAATACTACTAGTTCCTTCACTTGAATATAAACCAACTCCAATTAGATTTCCATAAGCATTACTAATGATATTCATATCTGTGATAAACTTATCTTCAAGAGCAATTTCAAAGTCTTTTTCTCCTTGTGCTGTATAGGATAGAATGCGATAATGATAATTTGGTTTTCCTTTTACTTTTGTTTTAACCTTTCCGAAAAAGTTAATTCCTAGAATGTGTAAACCTCCTTTGTTATCAAGTTTGATTTGTTCAATGGTAAATAGTTTTGAAGAATAAGGAACTTCTATTTGTTTGTCCCATTTTTTCTGTAAACTACTATTTGTAATAATTGCAAAGAAAGACTCATTATCCTCTTTCTTCTCTGTTGATAAGTTGTGATATAACAAGTAGTGTGTAGAATCTTGGGAGACTTCTACATATAATTGATTGAGTTTTGCTTGTTTTTTGTCTGCTTTGAAAGATGAAATTCTGCTACTAGTTGCTTTTTTATGCAATGCAGAAGTAGATAGTGTATGTTTCTGAATAACAATTTCTTTGTTCCTGAAATTATATCCAGAGGTGATAAAAATAATTTCTTTATTTAAGAATAAAACTTTTTCTAGTTCAAAATAACGAAGTTTTTTAGCATCAGAAAATTGAATTGGATGAGCAGAAACAAAATTAAGATTGGTATCCAAAACAACAATTTCTTCCCAATTATTTATGGTATAAAAATGCTTTTTATCCTCTCCAAGAAGTTGAGAAAAACCTGTTCTTGCCTGTTTGAACTCCTTTCCCCAATAAACTTTTCCTAAATGAGTGTCTGAGACTAACTGAGAAAACCCACTGATTGAAAAGAAGACTAATAAAGAGAGAAGAACAGCTTTTTTCATATATTTTAAATTTTGTTATTCTTTGTTACATACTTTGAAATCTGAATGCTCACTTCATACAACAAGAAGAGAGGTACACTCAAAAGCAATTGACTTGCCACATCTGGTGGTGTAAGGATTGCAGAGATAAATAGAATCACAACCACAGAGTGTTTACGGTAGTTCATTAAGAACTGAGGGGTGAGCAAACCAATCTTTGAAAAGAATAACGACAACATTGGCAATTGAAACATAATTCCTGCTGCCAAAATTATACTAATGATTGTTGAAATATAATTTCCTAAATCAATTTCGTTCAAAATATTTGGGTCTAATTGATAATTACCTAAGAAATTTAAAGACAAAGGAAGGATAAGATAATAACCAAATGCCACCCCCATAAAAAACAAAAGACTTACAAAAAACACGGTACTCTTTGCCATTATTTGTTCTTTGGTATATAATGCAGGCTTGATAAAACGCCAAATTTCCCAAAATACATACGGAAATGCAGCAATAAAACCAATAACCAATGAAGCTCTAATATGAGTAGTAAATTGAGCAGGTAATTTTCTTGATTGTATTGTAAATCCTAGTTTTTTGATACATAGAGCATCTGTATTTAAAAGGTTAGATAGTTCACATAATTGTTGATATGTCCAAAAATTTAATTTTGTAGGAGCAATTATAATCTCAGGAAAAATATAAGATTTCATCAAAAGAGCAGCAGCAATTGTAAAAATGAAGATTGCAATTACGCTACGCATAAGGTGCCATCTAAGCACTTCTAAGTGCCCCAAAAATGACATAGAATTTTCCTCTTCCTCTTCATTATTGGGTGGGGGTGGAGGAGGAGTTGTTGGAGGTTGAGCCTCATTTGTGGTAATGGTAGTCTTCTCTTGACTTTGCTCACTTTGAACCTCTTGATTCGCTTTTTCTTCAGCCTCTTTTTGCTGTTGTGCGAGCTCACGTTCTTTCTTACGCTTCTGCACCAAGCGTTCTAATCCTTCATCATCTAATTGATCTAACATGGGCTGTGTGTATGAATATGATTATTGAAGGCAATTTACAAAAAATCCTGTTGCATAATGAAATACAACAGGACTTTAATATCTGTACAGAAAAAATAGTTGAGTACTTTTATTTGACACGTACTTGTGTCATTCCCATGAAGTGACCATCACCATACAACTCAAACTTATAAAACCCTTTTTCATAATCACTTCCTTTTTCATACAAGAAAACTACTTCTTGGTTAGAGTTATCAAAGTCAATGATTTGACGAGCTGTATAAATATCATTAGTTCCATCACTTTTCTTGAATGAACCACCACCATTGTTTAAATCAAATAATACAGCTTTATCAATAGGCTCAATGATTTTTAGGCAAATTTCTTTTTTCGCATGATCAGCAACTTTATTATCTGCTACCTTAAATACTACTTTAAACTTTTTCATGCGTCTTGCACGATACTCATCTTTTTCGTACTCTTTATCATTGGTATAAATTGCGTTTACTTTTATTTGTTCAGCTTTTAGAACAGAAGCAATTGCAATCAAATTATCTTTGTCTTTGATAAGTGAATCTTTGGCTACATGACCAGCAATTAGCTCATTTTTATCAGCAATTAACGAATCTTTTTCAGCTCTTAACTTTTTGATTTCTTGGTCTTTTTTCAATAAATCAGCTTTGAATTCAGCAATTTGCCTTTTCAATTCGCGATTTTCCTTTGCACTTAGTTTGGTTTTTCCTCTTAATGCTCTTGCTTGTTTCTTTAATTCAGCAATTTTAGTTTCTAATTCCTCTCCTTCAATTCCTAATGCTGTGTTTTCAATTTGCAAAGCAGCGTATGATTTTTCTAATTGCTCCAATTCATCGATACGACTTTCTAAAGCAGTTTGAGATTCGGCAAGTTCTACTTCTGTTTGATTTTTTTCTGAAGTTAATTGCTCATTTTCTTGTTGTTTCTGCATTAAGAAATATCCTAAAGCCCCAATAACAGCCACTAAAACAAGAATAATGATAATATTCCCTTTTCCTCCTTTTTTTGTGTTCTCAGCCATAAAATTTGTTGTCTTAAAAAGTTATAAGCCATAAAAATACAAGAAATTATAATACTATTGGAAAAGAATTTAAAAAAATAAAAAGGCCTTTCCATTCATTATGGAAAAGCCCTTTAGTATACAAAACAAAAACAAATTTAATATATCTTAACGAGTAGCTTGTAGCTCTTTCTCTTTATGCTTTTTCAATTGTCTTCTTATTGCTTCAATTGCTTGATCAGCAGCTGCCTCAAAAGAATGAGAATTTTCTTTGGCGAATAATGAAGTACCAGGTACATTAATTTTAACCTCTACAACTTTATTAGCTTTATTATCATGTGCATCAATGTGCATATTCACCTCTCCGTCTATAATTCGATCGTAAAAAGTGTCTAATTTATCAGCCTTCTTTTGAATAAAATCTAATAACTTAACATCTGCATCGAACTTTAGTGAACTAATTTGTAATTTCATAGTGAAAAATTTTGAGGTTAAACTTACGCTTTTGGGTGTGCTTGATTAAAAATACTTTTTAGATTCTCAATAGAATTATGTGTGTAAACTTGTGTAGCATTCAAGTTTGCATGTCCTAGTAATTCCTTGATTGCATTCAAATCAGCACCCTTGTTTAGTAAATGTGTAGCAAAAGAATGGCGTAATACATGAGGACTTTTTTTCTCAGCAGAACTAACCACTTCTAAATACTTTTTTACCAGACGATAAATGAACATAGGGTAACACTTATCTTGTTTGTTTGTAACGATGAAGTTTGTGGAAATGTTACCGCCTTTTTCATTTTTTTTTGCCTCCAAATATTTTTTAATTAGTTCAACTAATTGAACATGCAAAGGGACAATTCTTTCTTTTCCTCCCTTCCCCATCACTTTAATTTGTGATTTAGAGAGAGATACATTTTGATTATCTAATTCAATAAGTTCAGAAAGTCGAATTCCAGTACCATATAATAATTCCAAAACTAATTTATCTCGAAGACCAAAAAAATCATCAGTGAATTCAATTTTATCTAATAATTGGTTCATTTCTTCTTCACGAACAAAAACAGGAAGCCTTTTTTTATTTTTCATTACCTGAAGTTTGTTTGTTGGGTTTTTGGCAATACTGCCCATTCTATGCAAATATTTATAAAATGCTTTTGTTGAAGCAATTTTTCTATTTACAGTAGTAGCACTATTTCCATCATTTACTAATGAGATAATCCAATCACGCAATTGCATACTATTAGCACTTTGAATCACTGTGTCAACATTTGTGAGAAATACTTCTAATTGAGTGAGATCATTCTTGTATGCTTGTATTGTATGATGGCTATATTTTTTTTCGTGTGATAAATGAGATAGGAATTTATCTAGCATATTACTTAATAGATTTTACCTATATATAATAATATTTTTCAAGATGCTTTTCTACTTTTAAGCATAGTTTTTTCTATATTTATTGTATTAAAATCTTTTAAGAGGACATTATTATTATGAATATAGCTGTTGTTGGTACTGGGTATGTAGGTTTAGTAACGGGTACTTGTTTTGCAGAAACAGGAAACGATGTTACATGTATAGATATTGATGCACAAAAAGTGGAGAATATGAAGGCAGGAAAAATGCCTATCTATGAACCAGGTTTAGATGTGCTTTTTGAAAGAAATATTAGACAAAGTAGATTGAAGTTTACCACTTCTCTGTCAGATGGAATAAAAGATGCTCAGGTAATTTTCTTAGCATTACCAACTCCTCCAGGAGAAGATGGTTCTGCTGATTTAAAATATATTTTGGGAGTTGCTGATGAATTAGGTACTCTTTTGGATGATTACACAGTAATTATTGACAAAAGTACAGTACCTGTGGGTACTGGAGAGAAGGTACATGCAGCAATTGCTAAAAATGCAAAAGTGGATTATGATATAGTTTCAAACCCTGAATTTTTAAGAGAAGGGGTTGCTGTAGATGATTTTATGAAACCTGATAGAGTTGTTTTAGGTGTTGAATCAGATAGAGCAAAAGATATAATGACAGAATTGTATAAGCCTTTTGTTCGTCAAGGACATCCAATTTTGTTTATGGATATTCGTTCAGCAGAACTAACAAAGTACGCAGCCAATGCTTTTTTAGCAACAAAGATTACTTTTATGAATGAAATTGCTAATCTTTGCGAGAAAGTTGGGGCTGATGTGGACATGATTCGCAAAGGAATAGGAACTGATAATCGTATTGGTCAACGCTTTTTATTTGCAGGAATTGGTTATGGAGGTTCTTGTTTTCCAAAGGATGTTTTGGCACTTTCTAAAACATCAAAGGAAAATGATTATGACTTCCAAATTCTAAATTCTGTAATGGATGTTAATCAAAAACAGAAGACAAAATTACTTCCAGATATTAAAGAATATTTTGGAAATGATTTGAAAGGCAAGAAAATTGCTATTTGGGGATTAGCATTTAAACCAAATACAGATGATATCAGAGAGGCACCTGCTTTATATATGATCAATGGTTTATTAGAGGCAGGAGCTTCTGTAAGCGTATATGATCCTGAAGCAATGGATAATGTCAAAGTAATATTAGGTGATAAAGTATCATATGGAGATACAAATTATGATATCTTGGAAGATGCTGATGCTTTATTGATTGTGACAGAATGGACAGTATTCCGTTCTCCAAATTTCAAAAAAATGGATTCTTTATTGAAAAATAAAGTGATTTTTGATGGGCGAAATTTATTTGAGCCTAGTAAAATGAAAGAGAGAGGGTATTTCTATCGTTGTATTGGAAGATCTTAAGAAAGAAACTTTTAATGAAGAAATAGATAAAGACAATATATTGAAAGATATCTTGTCTTTATTTTTTATAGATTATGGATAAAGAGACAAAGAACTATTTTGTGCATGAGTCATCTTATGTAGATGAACCATGTGAAGTTGGAGAAGGAACTAAGGTTTGGCATTTTTCGCATATTATGGCTAATTGTGTATTAGGAGAAAAGTGTAATATAGGGCAAAATGTAGTAATTTCTCCACAAGTTATTTTAGGACGTAATGTTAAAATCCAAAATAATGTTTCTGTGTATACAGGGGTTCACTGTGAAGATGATGTATTTTTAGGACCTTCTATGGTATTCACCAATGTTATTAACCCAAGAAGTGCTGTAAATCGTAAAGAAGAATACAAAAAAACATTAATTCGTCAAGGGGCTTCTATTGGAGCAAATGCAACAATTGTTTGTGGGAACGAAATAGGTAAATATGCCTTAATAGGTGCAGGAGCTGTAGTGACTAAAAATGTTCCTGATTATGCTTTGTTAGTAGGAAATCCTGCCAAGCAAATTGGTTGGGTTAGTGAGTATGGACATCGTTTAAACTTTAATGAAGAAGGAATTGCAATTTGTCCTGAAACAAAACAAGAATATAAACTCTCTGACCAAAAGGTAAATAGAATATCTTAAATTATGGATAATAGAATATTAGTGACTGGTGGTGCTGGGTTTATTGGTTCTCATACAGTGGTAGAGCTTATTGAAGCTGGTTTTGAACCAATTATTATAGATAACTTTTCAAATTCATATCCATTTATTATCTCTAATCTAGAAAAGATTACTGGTAAAAAAATAAAATATTATGAGGTAGACTGTAATGATCAACCTGCTTTAGAAAAAGTCTTTGAAAAAGAAGAAAACATTAATGGAGTTATTCATTTTGCTGCGTTTAAAGCAGTAGGAGAATCAGTAGAACAACCACTAAAATACTACAGAAATAATGTAGCTTCTGTAATTACTTTGCTAGAGGTAATGGCTAAGTATAATGTTGAAAATTTAGTGTTTTCTTCTTCTTGTACAGTATATGGAGAGCCTGACGAATTGCCTGTAATGGAAGATAGCCTAGTCAAATTGGCCAATTCTCCTTATGGAAACACAAAACAGGTTTGTGAAGAAATTTTAAAGGATTATGTGAGTTCTAATGCTTTATTGAAAGCAATAGCTTTACGTTATTTTAATCCTATAGGGGCACACCCTAGTAGTTTAATAGGTGAGTTACCAATTGGTAAACCTAATAACCTTATTCCTTTTATCACACAGACAGCAATAGGAATTCGTTCAGAACTAACTGTATTTGGTGATAACTATGAAACCCCTGATGGTAGTTGTATTCGAGATTATATTCATGTAGTTGACTTGGCTAAGGCACATGTGAAGGCAATTATTTATGCTAATAAACAAGAAACAAGAAGTTTTTATGATATCTTTAACGTTGGTACAGGTCAAGGAAACTCTGTTTTTGAAATTATTAAAGCCTTTAATGAAGCATCTGGCACTACATTAAATTATAAGATAGGTCCCAAACGAGATGGAGATGTCACACAGGTATATGGTGATGTAAGTAAAAGTCTCAAACTACTGGAGTGGAAAACAGAAAAAAGCTTACTTGATTCATTAAGGGATGCTTGGAACTGGCAAAAACATTTGGAAAAACAAAATTATGGAATCTAATAATATGAGTAAAAAAATATTAATTACAGGAGGAGCAGGATTTATTGGTTCTCATGTTGTTCGCTTATTTGTGAACAAATATCCAGATTATGAAATTTATAATTTGGACAAGTTGACTTATGCAGGAAATTTAGAAAACTTAACAGATTTAGAAAGTTCTTCAAATTACCATTTTGTAAAAGGAGATATCGTAGATGCATCTTTTATTAATCAACTTTTTCAAGAACATAGTTTTGATGGAGTAATTCATTTAGCTGCTGAATCTCATGTAGATCGTTCTATTGAAAACCCAATGGAATTCATTCAGACAAATGTAATTGGTACAGTAAACTTACTGAATGCAGCTAAAGAAACATGGAAAGGTGAATTTGATAAACATTTATTCTATCATGTTTCTACTGATGAAGTATATGGTTCTTTGGATGAAGGAGGCTTTTTTTATGAGACAACATCTTATGATCCACAATCACCATATTCTGCTTCAAAAGCTAGCTCAGACCATTTTGTAAGAGCCTATAGAAATACTTATAAGTTAAAAACTGTAATCTCTAACTGCTCTAATAACTATGGGCAAAATCAGTTTCCAGAGAAGTTGATTCCATTATGTATTAATAATATCAAGCATAATAAGCCACTTCCTATTTATGGAAAGGGTGAAAATATTCGTGACTGGTTATATGTAGTGGACCATGCAAGAGCTATTGATGTAATTTACCATCAAGGAAAAGATGGTGAAACATATAATATTGGTGGTTTCAATGAATGGACAAACATTGACTTAGTTCATTTGCTATGTAAAGTGATGGATAAAAAATTAGGAAAAGAAGAAGGTACTTCAGAAAAGCTAATTACTTATGTTACTGACAGAGCTGGACACGATTTACGTTATGCAATTGATGCAACAAAGATCAAAGATGAATTAGGTTGGGAACCTTCTTTACAATTTGAGGAAGGATTAGAGAAAACAGTAGATTGGTATTTAGAAAATGAAGAGTGGTTGGAAAATATTACTTCTGGAAATTACCAAAATTATTACCAACAACAGTACGAAAATAGATAACTATGAAAGGAATAATTTTAGCAGGAGGATCTGGTACTCGTCTACATCCTCTTACATTGGCTGTTAGTAAACAATTGATGCCAGTGTATGATAAACCAATGATTTATTATCCGCTTTCTGTGCTTATGATGGCTGGTATTCGTGAGATCTTGATTATTTCGACACCTCATGATTTACCAAATTTCCAAAAACTATTGGGTGATGGTAAATCTTTAGGTTGTTCGTTCGAATATGCTGTTCAAGAAGAGCCTAATGGTCTTGCTCAAGCTTTTGTGATTGGTGAAGAGTTTATAGGTGATGATAAAGTCGCTCTTATTTTAGGAGATAATATTTTTTATGGAGTAGGTCTTGGAGCATTATTGAGTGGGAATACAGATCCAGAAGGAGGAGTTGTATATGCTTATCATGTAACGGATCCAGAAAGATATGGTGTAGTAGATTTTGATAGTAATGGAAAAGTAATTTCCATTGAAGAAAAACCAGAAAATCCTAAATCGAACTATGCTGTTCCTGGTTTGTACTTTTATGATAATGATGTAATTGAAATAGCTAAAGGGCTTGAACCAAGTGCAAGGGGTGAATATGAAATTACAGATGTTAATAAGGAGTACTTAAAGAGAGGAAAACTGAAAGTAAGTGTAATGAGTAGGGGTACTGCTTGGTTAGATACAGGAACCATTGCTTCTTTGATGCAAGCAGGTCAATTTGTTCAAGTAATTGAAGAAAGACAAGGTTTCAAGATTGGTTGTATTGAAGAAATTGCTTATCGTCAAGGGTTTATTACTAGTGAACAATTAGAGAATGTTGCTAAACCTCTTGTGAAGAGTGGGTATGGCCAATATCTTTTGAATATTCTAGAATACGAAACCCGCGACTAATCCAATAATTATTAACAAAGGTGTAGGTACTTTTTCACTAAGTAATAAAAGAAATGTAATGCCTATGATGGATATATTTATGATTCCATCATAGGCATTTATATTTGTATTAATTGGTTTCCACAATAGAATAGTAGCAGCAATAACTAATCCAGATCCTACAGCACTAATTCCTTCTAAAGATGCTCTAACTGCTCTAAATTTTTTCAGTTCTGTCCAAAACTTAATCACAAAGAATATTAAGAATGTACCAGGTAAGAAAATGCCTAACAAAGCAACAATTCCTCCCAATATTTGCCAAAAAACTCCCTTGTCATTCATTGCAGTAGCTCCCAAATAACCAGTCATAGAGAATACTGGACCAGGCATAGCTTGTGTAAAACTAATTCCAGATAAAAATTCATGATCAGTAAGGTAATGCTTTACATCTACAAACTCAGCTCTTAGTAAAGGTATTAAAACTTGTCCTCCACCAAAAATTAGACTCCCATTTCTATAAAAATTTTCGAATAAACGTAGTAAACGAAATTGAAAGATATTTCCTATGGTCACTGCACCTACAAAGACCCCTAAAAACAGGATGAAATTATGCCATTCGATATTTAGTTTTTTATCATGTATTTTTTTATGCTTTCTGAATTTTAAAGAAGTTGCTAATCCCCCTAAAGTTAAAAGAATAGGGAAAGCAACAGATGTGATAGGTAAATGTCCATATAATGTAGAGATAATATAAGCAATAATTGCTGAGGAAATTAGTAAACTTAATCCTGATTTTGTGTTGATAACTTTTGTGGTAATCTTATAAGCAGCAAATGCCACAAATGCTACAGCCATTGGTTGAATATACTTAGTGAATTTTGTAGATACACCTTGACTTTCTAGGTAACTCATTCCAATTGCAATCACAATCATAAAGCTACCAGCAGGGATTATCCAAATAAGTAAGGTGATGAGTGCTAATTTCATTCCTCCTAATTTGTATCCAATTGCTGTAATAGTTTGTGTAGAAGTCGGACCAGGTAGAATTTGACAAAGAGCATTCAATTCAATAAGCTCACCTTCCGAAACATATTTTCTTTTACCTACCAATAAATCCAACATCATTGCAATATGTGCCTGTGGTCCTCCAAAAGCAGAAATTGCTAATGTAAACACATCTTGTAAAAAGAGAGGAAATCTATTGTTGTGCTTATTCTCTTTCATCAATTTATCATCTATTTGAGACATAAATTCAAGGTAAGAAAAAATTTACTTCTGCTGAAATATTTTGTACCTTGAGACTTTAAAATGAATGTTAATTTTTGGTGTATAATAAATTATGAAAAAGTTTAATACTTTAGGCTGTTTGTCTTTAGGACTATTTTTTATGGTAGCTTGTGGTGATGGAAAACAAGAGCCTACCTCTTCATTAATAACAAATGATACAACTACAAAAGAAACTACAACTGTAGAAAACCCTACAGAAGAAGCCAAAACTGCAATTGCTTTATGGGATGCATCTATTAAAGCAGAAGGTAAGAATAGTGCAAAGTGGGTAGCTTCTTATCATTTTGGTGAAGTACTTACTTTGTTGGGAGAGGAACAGATAGATGGTAAGAGAACAATGATAAAGGTTAAAACTTCTGAAGGAAAAGAAGGTTGGACTAGTGATTATTTGATTGCCAAAAATGCAAAACTAGCGGTTGCTACTCAAGATATTGTTATCTATACAAAACCAAGTGCTATTGGAGTTTCAAAAGATGTAGTGAAAGTTGCTGAATTTGTTGTTGTTTATGATGATGAAATGAATGGATATCATGAATTTCATACAAAAGAGAAAAAAGTAAAGGGTTGGATAAAAAGAGGTTATTCTGTTTCTGATTTAGATATCGAAGTTGCTAGCTTATATAAGCAAATCATTAATGAAAAAAGTGATGATAAAAAGAATGAAATACTTTCTATGGTGTCAGATAATAAAGAGTATGTCAAATCACCTTTTTATAATTTAATTTTCGATATTTTTGCTCCAGAAACAGAAGAAGATGATGTTTTAGATTCTGCTTTGGTAGATGAAGTAATCACTGAACCAGGGGTAGAAAACATGACAAATGTTCTTGAAAATGCTGTGGATAGCACAGAAACAATGGAAGATATTTAATTTGAATTTATTATGCTAGATGATTTAGATTTAACACTAGAGTCTAAAAGTTATCATGAAAAAATACATGATGTAATAAAAGAGGTTACAAAAGTTGTTGTAGGACAAGATTATATGGTCAATCGATTGTTGATTGGTTTATTTACTAATGGACACATTCTATTGGAAGGTGTTCCAGGTCTTGCCAAAACATTAACAGTAAATACCTTATCTAATGTAATACATTTAGACTTCAAAAGAATTCAGTTTACTCCAGATCTTTTGCCAGCAGATTTGGTTGGTACAATGATTTATAATCAAAAGAAATCAGAATTTGAAGTTAAGAAAGGACCTATTTTTTCAAATATTGTTTTAGCTGACGAAATTAACCGTTCTCCAGCCAAAGTACAAGCTGCTTTATTGGAGGCTATGGCTGAAAAGCAAGTGACAATTGGAGAAACAACTTATAAACTAGAAAAACCTTTTTTAGTACTAGCAACACAAAACCCAGTTGATCAAGAAGGTACTTATGCTCTTCCTGAAGCACAAGTTGACCGTTTCATGATGAAGGTTTTTGTTAATTATCCAAGTAAAGAAGCAGAATTAGAGGTCATGAGAAGAATGACTAATATGAAGTTTGATGCAACAGTCCAGACTTTGCTTACAAGAGAAGATATATTTGCCATCAGAGATGAAATTAATCAAGTTAAAATCTCTGAAGACTTAGAAAAATACATTGTAGAAATAATTTTTGCCACAAGAGAACCAAAGATGTATGGTTTGAACAAAGTTGCTGATTATATTCAATTTGGAGCTTCTCCTAGAGGAACAATTGCTTTAAACTTGGCAGCTAAGGCTGTTGCTTTCATGGAAGGAAGAGATTATGTATTGCCAGAAGATATCAAAGAAATTATTTTTGATGTTTTGGGACATCGTTTAATTCTTAATTATGAAGCAGAAGCTGATGAAGTAACAACAAAAGACATTATTGATGAAATACTGAACAAAATTTCAGTAAATAAGCTTTAATAAGTTCACTATTATAAATAGTAATAACCTCTCTTACGATGGAGAGGTTTTTTTATGGAACACACTAAACAAAACTATATTAAACAAGTCTTTTTATTGGCTTATCCAGTAAGTTTAGGACAATTAGGACATATCCTAACAAATGTTGCTGACAGCATTATGTTAGGTAAATATAATTCAACACATTTAGCCGCATCAAGCTTCTCGTTTAATGTATTTTTGCCTTTTTTTGTTATGCTTATTGGATTATCATTAGGCATTACTCCATTAATTGCCAATACTTCATCAGAGAATGTAACAGAAAGAAGAGCTTTGTTTAATCACTCTTTTTACTATTATTTATTTGCAGGTATTATACTTACAATTCTTTGTTCATTATGCATTCCCTATTTAAGTTTTTTTGGTCAAGAAGAAGAGATTGTTGATATTTCAAGTTCCTATCTTATTTCACTAGCTTTTTCACTCTTCCCTATTGCCATTTTTCAGTTTTTTAAGCAATATATTGAAGGGATGGGACATACAAAACCAGCTATGTTTATCAGTATTGGTGGTAATCTTATTAATATTGTGGGAAACTTTATTTTAATTTATGGAAGTTCAGGCTTAGGAATTCCTGCTTTAGGTCTTGAGGGAGCAGGATATTCAACTTTATTTTCGAGGGTAATTATGGCAATTGCTATGTATACTTTTGTTCATCAACAATTTTCAGAATATTTTTTTATTAAATTTAATGAATTAAAACGCTCTGTATTTAATCAAATTCATAAGATAAGCTTTCCAATTAGTCTTCAAATGTTGATGGAAGTAGGAGCCTTTGCTTTTACAACCATTATGGTAGGATGGCTTAGTAAGGAAAGTTTAGTTGCTCATCAAATTGCAATTAGTATGGCATCAATTAGTTATATTGTGGCAACAGGAATTAGTTCTGCAATGACTATTAAAATTGGAGAATATTGGGGGAAAAAGGATAAATCCAAGATTAAAAGGATTGGTAATATTGGTTTGTTGATGGTTTTGGTTTGGATGGGAGCTTGTATGCTTATTTTTTGGTTAGGAAGTTCTTATTTTCCTCTTTTTTATGTTCAGTCTGTAGAAAAAGATATTATATCTATGACTATTGGTCTGGTATTAATCCTTGGCGTTTTTCAATTACCTGATGGGATACAAGTGGTATGTTCTGGTATTTTAAGAGGGATGAATGATGTAAACATCCCTATGATATTGGGAGGAATTTGTTATTGGGTAATAACAATTCCTCTTGGTTATTTATTTGCTTTCACCCTTAATTGGGGTGTACAAGGCATTTGGTGGGGATTTGTTTGTGGACTTTTTACAGCCTCAGTTTTATTATATCTGCGTTTTAGAAAAATTCTTAAAACATTATGATTTCAAAAATTTCATTAAAACTTCTCCTGTATCTGTAAAGAATAATAATTTTCTACCAAATTCTCCACCAGTACTACTGCTTACAATAGGAATACCATATTCTTTAAGCATTTCTTGGGCAACAGTAATGTTTCTTTCTCCAATTTGATATACACTGGATGATTGTCCACCACTACCACCTTTTCCTCCAAATACTTTTGCTTGGAGATAATCTGGTGAACTTCCCATTGACATCATTTTCTGTACTAATTTCTCTATTGCAATATTTCCATATTTTGGAGATGCTAATCCTTCTCCATTCCAAAAAGGAAGCATATAATGATTAATTCCCCCAATTTTATTAATAGGATCCCATAAACATACAGCTACACAAGTACCCAGAATAGTTGTCACTTGGTGTGGTGCTGGGTCTGCAAATAATGCAGAAGGGTATAAGTAGTGTGTTTGGTAGTTTTCTGAGCGTTTAATATTTCCCATAGTGAATTAATCTGGCTATTAAAATCAATATTATGGTTAGAATGTTTCATCTGCGTCAAAGAAAAATTCATTACCATCAGAAGAGAAATCATCCGAAATCATGTTTTCTTCACTTGCTTGTGGAATAGAAACAGTGAATGTACTACCTTCATTCATTTTACTTGATACTTCAATTTTTGCTTCTAAAATATCAACTAATGCTTTTGCAATAGATAGACCCAAACCATGCCCTCCATAAGTTTTTGTTGTTCCAGTGTCTAATTGGCGAAAACGATCAAAAATCATTGGAAGTTGTTCTTCAGGAATACCTACACCAAAATCCTGAATAGCTACTTTTAATTGATTATCTACTTTTCCAACAATAATAACTACTTTTCCATTATTTCCTCCAAATTCAATGGCATTGCTAAGTAGGTTAATAATTATACGATGAAGCTTTTCTGAATCTGTAATAAAGATGAATTCTTCATTGGTAGAAACCCCATCTTCATTGATAAGTTCAATTTGTATGTTTTTCTTTTTTGTAAGGTGTGCAAAACCTTCAACAGCATGAGTTAATAATTGATGAATGTCAACATGCATGAAATTAGGGAAAGCTTCTCCTGCTTCAATCTCTGCTGCCATAAAAATATTACTCATTTGAAAGTCAAGATTGAAGGCTTCTGAAAAAATTAATTCAGCCGAAGAAGATATTCGCTCAGGACTTAAATTATGAAATGAAAAAATATTACGAGATAATCCTAAGATAGAAGCTAAGGGATTATTTATTTCATTTTTGATGTTTGATAAAAATTGACTCTTTACTTTTTCAGATTTCTCTAATTTATGATTTACAATTTGAAGTTGAGTCATCAATTGTTGCTGTTCTTCTAATGCTTTCTTATTCGCTTCAAAACGAGCTTTTAATTCATCTAATAATTCTTGGTCAGAAAGTTTCATAAAGCTATATTTTTTGGTATACAGTAGGCTCTAACTGTTTTAAAGGAACGTTCAAACCACTAATAGATTCTGAATGTCCTAAAAATAAAAAGCCATTAGGTTTAAGTTTAGAGCATAACTTATTAATTACACTCTCTTGTGTTTGTTTATCAAAATATATAAGTACATTTCTACAAAATACTACATCAAAATCACCAACTACAGCATATTCTTTATCCATGAAGTTAATTCTTTGGAATGAAATCTTTTGTCTCAGTATCTTATTTATACGTACAGTAGGATTTTTTCTATCCTTGCTCTTTAACAAGTACTTTTGTTTTAAAGCAAGAGGAATGACTTCCACTGTTTTTTCTGAATACACAGCTGTAATTGCCTGTTTAAGAATTCTCGTAGATAAGTCTGTTGCCAATATAGAGAAATCAAACTGTGGTCTTGTTTGCTTGTATTCTTGAAGCACCATACTAAGTGTATAAGGTTCTTCACCAGAAGAACAACCAGCACTCCATATTTTTAGTAAAGGTGGAGTATATGTATCTAAGTACTTTTTTAGAAAATCAAAATGATGTGGTTCTCTAAAAAAATCTGTTTTATTTGTTGTCACCACATCAATCATGTGGATCAGTTCTATTTGTTGTCCTTTTTCACTAAAGACAAAGTCACAATACTCATCAAGTGTTGGAATATTATTTACTTTTAATCTTTTGTGTAACCTTCCTTCAAGCATTATTTGCTTGTTATCAGGCATTTTTATTCCATAATTATCATAGATAAACTTACTCAGTTTAAGAAATTTTTCTCGACTCATTTGAGTATCGAAAAAATGTTCAGGAAAGTCATTCATAATTTTACACTAGAACTTTTCGTATTCTCCATCTAAATCATCATCCATATTAAGCGTAATACCACCGCCTTCTGAGCTAGGTGATGTATTTTGAGGAGCTTCGAAAGATGATGTATCATGTTCTATAATACTATCAAGAGCAGAATCAACTGTCTCTTCTTGATGATTAGAGGAAATCTCTTCTGTCATAGAAGTGGTAGGAGGGACAAATGTATCATGACCTCCCATTGGTCTATTGTCTAAACTAACAGTTGTATCTATTGTAAAAAATGATACTGCATCTTTTAGCTTCTGTGCTTGACTATTTAATGCATCAGCATTAGCAGCCATTTCTTCAGAAGAAGCAGCATTTTGTTGAATAATTTGATTTAAATATTGAAGTGCATTATTAACTTGATCAGCACCAGAGTTTTGTTCTCTACTTGCACTGCTAATCTCTTGTACTAATTCTGAAGTATGTTGAATATTTGGAACAACTTGTTGTAATAAAGCACCTGATTTTTGTGCTACTTCAACACTATCTGTAGAAACCTTATCAATTTCATCAGCAGCTTCTTGACTGCGTTCTGCAAGTTTTCTAACCTCTGTGGCAACTACAGCAAAACCTCTACCGTGATCACCAGCTCTTGCTGCCTCTACTGCTGCATTTAATGCTAATAAATTTGTTTGTCTTGCAATCTCACCAATGATAGAAATTTTTTGAGCAATTGTTTGCATAGATTCTACCGTTTGCTCTACAGAACTATTACTTTCTTCAATTTCTTGTGAAGCTTTTAATGCAATTTTTTCTGTTTGCAGTGCATTATCAGTGTTTTGTTGGATATTAGCAGACATTTCTTCCATAGAAGATGCCACTTCTTCTGCTGAAGCTGCTTGTTCTGTAGCTCCTTCAGACATACCTTGAGCAGAAACCTTTACTTCGTTACTTGCAATTTCAATATGCGATGAAGAATTTGCAATCAAAGATATTACCTCTTTTAGTCTATCTTTCATGACTGCAATTTTATTTATAAGTTCGCCTATTTCGCTTTTATCGCCTGTATCAACACTTGCTGTTAGATCACCTTCTACCATTGCATCAATAAAGATATGAGCCTTATCAATTGGTTTTATAATCGAACGACTAACATAGAAGTATGCTGCAACTAATACAAGAACAACAACAACAAAAACGATAATAGTTACACGAGTAATAGCTCCAAAATTTTCTACAATATCAGCTTGTGCTTTTTCAGTAGTCTTTAGTTGTATAATCTCTTCTAAAATCGGAAAGATATGCTCTGTTTCTGCAATAATTTCTTCCGAAAGACTACCTGCAGTAAAACTAGCCATCATATCATTATAATTATCTAGTGTCTCTAAAGTAGTCATTAGTGTTGCTTGCTTTTCTAATATCCCTTCAACTTGTACAATTACAACAGTATCTAATAACCCTCTAAGAGTATCTTCTTCAGACCAAGATGTTTTAATATCATTTTTGATTTCTTTTAGTAAGTTTGGAATTTTATTAGAAACATTTTCTTTGAGTGTATACTTCCAAATTTCATCACTTGAAACATGAGGCCAGAGAGCAGAATACTCTTTTGATTCTTGTAAGCGTATATGCAGAGAATCCATTTTTGCAACGATAGGATCCTTTTGACCATATAAGTCTTTGATCTTATCTTCTGATTGGTCTACAAGAAGGTAGCTAATGAATGATCCAGCAAGTAGAATAAGGGCTAGAGCAAAAAAGCTAGCCATCAATTTGGCTTTTAAACTATTAATCATGAGGTTCTTTGGTGTTCTAGTTGTGAAAAATGCAGCTAACCTACGACAATCCCTAAAGCAACTAATTTATCGTTTACTTTAAGGCCTGCTTTCTTGATAGATGCTTTATTAATTTCGAATTTTGGTTTCCCTCCTTGTAAAATAAAGTTTACAGAAGAACCTTTTTTTCCTAATCCAGCATTTTCTGTAATTAGTAATGAGTTGTTTTTAGCGGCTAAAGCATTAGCTGCATTGAATTTACTACTTTGATCTTTTGGCAAGTATAAAATGTTACATTTTTTTACATCTGCCATTGAATTAAAGACCTTTATTACGATTTTTTGTGTTCCTGCTTTTTTTGCTTTTGCTAATTGTTGTAATGGAGCTACAATATCTCCACCACCGATCACACCAATTACAAAATCACCTTTTCTCATATCAGCAGGCCATTCAACGTATTTTGTGAAGTGATACATTAAACCTGCTTGTACTTTTGAGAAATTAGCTTGTGCAGTTAAAACAGTAGACAGTAAAATAAAAGATAAGATGAAATTTTTCATAATACTAATAGGTTAAAGTGTTTGACTAGAATCTTTTAAGATACTTAGTTCATCTGTAGAAAAAACCTTATCAATATTTAAAATCATGATGAAGTCATCTCCATCTTTTCCTATTCCTGTAATAAATTCGGGTCTGTATTTAATTCCAACAGTAGGAGGAGGGAGTAATTTATCTCCAGATAACTCAAGTACATCTAGTACACTATCAACAAGTGCACCAACATATACAGATTCACCTTCAATTGAAATATCCATGACTACAATACAAGTTTTCTGTTGTATGTCTGTCTCTCCAAGTCCAAATTTTATTTTTGTATCAATTACTGGTAATACATTTCCTCTTAGGTTCATAACACCAGCCATATATGAGGGAGCTTGAGGTACTTTAGTTAATTTTGGTACCTCCAAAATTTCAATTACCTTTCCTACATTCACAGAGAAGAGTTCCTCATCTAATAAAAAGGTAAGGTATGAATTTATATTATCTAATGTATTTTCCTCATTCATAGTATTCACTTTTTATGATAAAAGGGTATTGTTTTGATTTTGATTGATGATTCTATGAGTATCTAATACTAAAGCCACAGTACCATCTCCTAATATTGTAGATCCAGAGAAAATATCTTGTTGTTTATAATACTTTCCTAAAGGTTTCAGAACAGCTTGATATTCTCCTACTATTTCGTCTACTACTAAACCAACTAATGAACTTTCATTTTTTACAACAATTAACTGTTGAAACTCAGGAGCATTAGTATTTACTTTAAATTGATTTCTTAGATTACAAAAAGGAATTTGATCCTCTTCAATAATGATAAGATTATTGTATTGATTTGATAGTTCCTTATTTGCCACCTCATAACATTTCTTAATCACAGCTAGAGGTATTACATAAAAAATATTATCAATTTTCACTAGTAGACCATCAATAATTGATAATGTTAGAGGAAGTTTTAAGGTCATTGTTGTTCCTTCACCTACATTAGAGTCAATAATAATTTCTCCTCTAAGATCATTTATATTTTTCTTGACTACATCCATTCCAACCCCTCTACCAGAAACACCTGTAACTTGTTCTGCGGTTGAAAATCCTGCTGCAAAAATTAACTCTAAAGTTTCTTTTTTTGTCAATTGCTTATCTGGTGAGATAACCCCTTTGCTGATTGCTTTATCTCTAATTTTTTCAGGATCTATTCCTCCTCCGTCATCAGAAATGCCAACATTTACATAGGTTCCAGAATAATAAGCATTTACAGTAATCGTCCCCTGTGCAGGTTTTCCTGCTGCAATTCTTTTTTCTTCTGATTCAATCCCATGATCCAAACTATTTCTAAGAATATGAAGCAGAGGATCTGTTAGTTGTTCTATGATTGTTTTATCAAGCTCAGTACTTCCCCCTTCAGTTCTAAATAAAATCTTTTTACCAAGGTCATTTGATATATCACGAACAAGTCTTGTGAAACGAGTATATAGTGTTTCTATAGGAACCAAACACATACTAAAAGTAGTATCTCGCAATTGCCTAGATATTTTTTCTATACTTTCAGATATTGTTTCTAGTTCTCCTTCTTGGCTCTCAGATGCATACAGTTGTAAACTAGCTTGTGTTGTTACTAACTGACTGACTAAGTTCATTAACTCATCCAGCTTATCAGATGATACCCTAATAGATGAAGTTGGTTTTGTAACCTGTTTAGGAGTTCCTTTTGGAGGTGTAGAATTTTCTTTTCTTGGCCTGGAATTTGGCTCTTTATTTTCTACACTTTCTTTAGTAAATAAACCAAAATCAACATTTTCAACAGGAGCACTTTCCTTTTTTTCGTCTGATTTAGTTCGTTCCCAAGTATCTAAAATTGTGGCAACATCAATTTCATCAATGTTTAGTTGACCAATTGCTTCAATGAAGTCTTCTTGTAAAATATCTTTTTCAATGATTTTATCAAGTTTGACTTCACACTCATCTTCTACAAAGATGAAAACATCCATAATTTCATCCACACTTTCTTTTGTAGATAAAATTACTTTCCATGAAGAATAACAAGATTCAGGGTCTAGGTTTTGAAGTGTAGGTATCTTATTTACCAATGGGACAGCCTTACTATTTCCTAAGTTATGAAGGTCTTCAATTAAGAATAGAGGGTTTGTTCCATTTGAAAATATTTCTTTTATAGGTTCAATATAGACCAAATAAGAAATTGTACCATCATTTTCCTCTTCATCATCATCATCATCAAATAAACCAAAGTCAACATCCTCGATTGCTTCCTCAGAGTCTATTGATTCTTTGATGTTATTTCCTGTATCTCCCTCAACAATAGAAATGATTTCTACTAATAACTTTTTATGTCTTTTTATCCCCTCATCTCCATCGAAATTAGGGTTTTCTAACAAGTAGCGAATATGATCTAAAGACGTTAGTGTTACATCAAAAATTGGTGTACTAATTTCTAATTTATCTGAACGAATTTGATCATAAATATTTTCTAAGTGGTGCGTAATTTCACCGATATTTTCAAAGCCAAACATACTTGCTGTACCTTTCAGCGTATGCATTACTCTAAAAATTTCACCAATCAACTGCTTATTGGTAGTGTCATTTTCCAAATCCAATAAGGCAGCTTCTAGGTCAACCAATAACTCAGTTGCTTCATTTATAAAACTGGCCTGAAAACTATCCATTACACACTAAAAATTTAATTGATTAATTACCTTAATACCTTTTTGATAACAGCCAATAACTTATCTTGGACAAATGGTTTAACAATCCAACCAGTTGCTCCAGCAGTTTTTGCTTCTTGTTTTTTCTCAGCCTGAGATTCAGTTGTCAACAAAAGAATTGGTGTGAATTTATAGTCGTCCAAACCCCTTGCATCACGAATTAACTGAATACCATCTTTATTTGGCATGTTTAAGTCAGTAATTACCAAATCAATTTTAGTTCCATCTAATTTTTCTAAGGCATCAGCTCCATCTACTGCTACAATAACGCCATAACCTGCATTTTCTAAGGTAGCTTTTACGACTTCTCTGATACTTTCAGAATCATCAGCAATTAAAATTGTTTTTTCCATCTTTGAATATCTATTTTTCTGTGACTAAGATTTTTAATAACTATATGTTGGAATAACCAGCAACTAATAATAACTCTTTAACTTCTTTAGGGTAGTTATCATCTACTATTATCTCCTTATTTTTTTCTAGCATCGTTTTTTTGAAACTAACTAGTAATTGTATTCCTGTAAGATCTAATGATTGCAAATCCCTAAGCGAAATAAAAATTTTCTGTTCTGTACTTTCTACAAGACTTAAAAACTCTTCATAAACCTCTTTGATTTGGCTTAACACATACTCTCCTTTCAGTGAAACATGTAGTTCATTATCTTTTTTGTTAAGTTTTATGTATTGAAAGTCAGTCATTTTTTTATTTAGAAAAGTTCTATATCTTCTTCTTCTTCAACGACATCTTGTCCATAAAACAATTTGTCAAAAATTCCACGTTCACTTTGCATTGTATATTGACTGTAAATTCTCTTTAACTTTTCAAGAGTTACTTCGTCAAAATAATCAGTACTCAGCTGTGCTGTATTTACTATATCTTGCAAAGGCTTACTTAAGCTTTCGATAGCTTTCGATAAAGGTTCCACATTATTGAAAGAATTTTTTATTGAAAAGTCTAACAGTTCAGAAAGTCCTTTGTTATTTTCTATTGTTTTAAGAACAGATTGTATGTATGTACAAGCCTCTTTATACTCTTCTTCAATGAGTTCGAATTGATGTATTGTCAATTGAGCGTTTTCAGAAACAATGTATAAGTAATCTGTATCATTTACTTCCCCTAAGTCTTTGATATCCTTAGCTTCTTTCATACTTGCTTCATAAGAAAACTGGATATGTTCTAACTTTTGACGAATAATATCATGATATTGAAGTTCAACAATTACTTGATTAAGGTCTGAAGCTACTTGTTTTTTGACAGTAACATCTACTCCATCATCATCATCCATTTTTTCTTTTAGAACAGCAGTATAGGGTTTTACTTTTGTACTCAACTCTACAAAGTCCTCAAAAGAGTACTGAAGAATCATCTCGGCATATACACCTGTTTCTTCAATTATCTTTTTAAGGTCGTCAATAGAATATTTCTCAAATAAATGCTGGAGAGTACTCTTGTTAAATTCCGTAGCCATATAACTAACCTTCAAATAATTTTAAAATAATTCTACTGCAATACTTTGAACAAATAAAGCGAAGTACATTTCATCTCCAATCTTAGATTTAGAAATGGTAATTAGCACAGGTACTTCATTTCCGAAACTATCATCAACAGAAACCTCTGTTCGAACATCCAATGCAATTTTTTGTTCATCTTGAGCAAAGTAAACTGCACTTCCTTCAACAGAAAGATCAATTTGTAAAGGCATAAGTTTGGTTATAGATTGACCAATAACTTCATCTCTTGATGTTTGCCAAATGTCTTCTGCAGCTTTATTGAATAGTTCTATCTGCCCATTTTGATTAAAAGTAATTAAACCATCGGCAGAAGCTTCTAGTATTGCTTCATTTTTTTGTCTTTGAAAATCAATAATCTCTAGTTTTTGATTAATGTTTTCCTGAGTAGCTTGTAACTCCTCTGTATTTTGTAATAACTCTTCTTCTTGAGTCCTTAATTGTTCTGTAAGAAGTTGAGAGTCTCTTAAAAGAACTTTTGTTTCTTCATTTGTTCTAATATTACCAATTACAGAAGCAATGCTCTCACCTACTTTTTCTACAAGTTCTATCTCATAGCTTTCAAAAATTTTGAAAGAAGCAATTTCAATTACTCCATATATATCATCATTAACTTTTATCGGTACGATAAGAATGGAGCGAGGGTTTGCTTCTCCAAGACCAGAAGTGATATTCACAAAATTATTTGGTACATCCGTTAGGTATGTTGTTTCTTTTTCCAACAATACCTGTCCAATAATTCCTTCTCCAACTTCAATTTCTTTTTCTAAAAATTTCTTACGTTCCCAAGCATACGCAGAAACTAATTGTAGGATATCTCCTTTTTCTTCATGTTTTTCCAATATGTAGATAGCACCTTGGTTAGCCTCCATATATTTAACTAACTTTTGGTTTATCTCCCCAGCCAACATATCTAGTGACTCAGTAGTATTACGCATAATTTCTCCAAATAATGCTAACCCTTTGTTTGTCCAAGAACTGATATGAGTTTTACGCTTATCTTCTTCGAAAAACTTATGAAGTTTATCCTTCATTGTAAGAACTGACTCTCCTAACAAATCATTTTCCCTACTATTCAATTCTATTGAGAAATCTCCTTCTCCAATTTTTTCTAATGCGGTAGAAATTTCTTTTTGCTTATCAGAGACTTCACGTAAAGACTTATAGGTTGTTTCAAAATCTTTAATAGAACCTTCTTTTCTTAGAGATGATAGTTGTCCATGAGCCATCATTTCTAATAATAGGTTAACATTTGATATTCCTTTCTTAATCACATTTTGTAAGTAATATACAATTCCAAAAGTGATAATTAAGAAAACTCCAAGAATAGATATCCACGCATTTTTTCTAACTGAAATTAATTTTTTCTGCTTTTTTAAATTAGAAAAATATCCACCTTGTAATCTTGAAATTTCATTAAGGATTCTATCTAAATTTACCTGTTTTTTCCGATCAAGTACTCTTGGATCATAATAGTGATATGCTCTTGTGAAAAAATCCCATTTATTATCAATATCTCTAATGATTTGTTCATTATATTTATCAGTTTCAGGAGCAAGGTCTTCAACAATTGCAACTTGTAATTGTATTGTTCTATCTCCTTCACTTAAAGCTTTTATGGTAGAAAGAAATTTTGGAGCAGCAGAAGATTCTTCTGAAAAATTATCAAGTGTAACAGTTCTTATAAGAGCTGCTTGATAATCCAATACCTTGATTCTTTTATCAATCATTTGTGATTCTTTGTGGAAATACTCATTGACGCCATAAGTTGCCACAAATAAAATAGCAATAACAATGTATAGAATCTTAATGATTGGACTCAAGTGTCCCTTTTTAAGAGAATTAATGTCTAATAAAGCCAAAATCAAAAAGTTTAGTTTTTAATTGTATATTTAGAGTAATTAGAGGTAGAAAGTTCCTCTTGTATTATGAATACCCTTATATACGAAGATAGTAAAAAGATTGAAATAGGAAGCTTTTTTACAATAAAAGTTTAGTATTAAATGAATAAAGAGTTAGAAGAATTAAAGTATTTTGTTCAGCATTACTTTGTGAACGAGATTGAAAGACTAAATAAAAATGAATTTGGTTATTTTTCTTTTGTATTAATTGCACAAGCAATAGAAATATTAGGTGCTGTATTGGATGATAAGCCTTTTCGAGCTAAGAATCAATCACGAAAACGGTTTGATTTAGCAATTAAGGCATTGTTTGATGTTCGTTATCAGAGGTTAAATTACAAGGGTTGGTTATATGAGAATTTTCGTTGTAATATGTCACACCTTTTCATGCCAAGTAATGCAATTATCCTAACAACAAGGGAAGAAGTGGAAGATGGTATGGTACATCTAGAAAAAAAGGACAATACAGTAGTTTTTATAGCAGAGGACTTTCAATACGACTTAAAAAAGGCATGTAAATATCTTGTCAAGAAGATAGATAAAGGACAAGTCAAACCCAAAAAATTGGGGATAGGGTTGAGTAATTATGTAAAAAAGCCATCTTAATCTCTAAGATGGCTTTTTGAGTTTTTTTTATAATTGTTTGAAGATGTTTTTGAAAGACACTGCATTCCCAATGATTCCAGCTAATTCATCTTTGTGAACTCTTTCTTGTTCCATAGTATCACGATGACGAATTGTTACTGTTTGGTCTTCTAATGTTTGGTAATCAATTGCAATACAAAAAGGAGTACCAATTAAATCTTGACGAGTATAACGTTTTCCAATTGTTTGTTTTTCTTCATAAATACAATTGAAATCATACTTTAGGTCTTCAAAGATTTCTTGAGCAATTTCAGGTAAACCATCTTTTTTATTTAATGGAAGAATTGCAGCTTTTACAGGAGCAATAGCAGGGTGTAGCTTTAAGAATGTTCTTTCTTTTTGTTTTTCACCTTCTCCTACTGTCTCTGTTGTCAAAGCATTACAGAAAGTTGCTAAGAAAGAACGGTCAGCACCTACAGATGTTTCTACCACATAAGGAACATAGTTTTGCTTTACTTCATCATCAAAGTATTGTTGTTTCTTTTTAGAGAACTCTTGATGTTGAGTTAGGTCAAAATCAGAACGTGAGTGAATTCCTTCAATTTCTTTAAATCCAAACGGGAATTCATACTCAATATCTACAGCAGCATTAGCATAGTGAGCTAATTTTTCGTGGTCATGGTATTGTAATTTTTCAGCATCTAAACCTAAAGCTTTGTGCCATTTCATACGAGTTTCTTTCCATTGCTCATACCATTCCATTTCAGTACCAGGGCGTACAAAAAATTGCATTTCCATTTGCTCAAACTCTCTCATTCTGAAAGTAAATTGACGAGCAACAATTTCATTACGGAAAGCTTTGCCAATTTGTGCAATACCAAAAGGAATCTTCATTCTTCCTGTTTTTTGAACATTCAAGAAGTTTACAAAAATACCCTGTGCTGTTTCTGGACGTAAGTAAATAGTACTTGATTCATCAGCCACAGAACCAACTTCAGTTGAGAACATTAAGTTGAATTGACGTACATCAGTCCAGTTATCCGTCCCAGATACAGGGCAAACAATTTCTTCATCAATGATCAATTGACGAACCGCTTCCAAATCTTCAGCTTCTAATAATGCTCCTAATTTTTGTTCTAAAGCTTTTCCTTTTTCTGGTTCACCAGCTTTTACGTATTCAGCAGCCTTATCTTCTACCAATACATCAGCACGATAACGTTTTTGAGAATCTTTATTGTCTACTAATGGATCACTAAATCCATCTACGTGACCTGAAGCTTTCCATACAGTGGGATGCATAAAAATAGCAGAATCAACCCCAACGATATTATCATTTAGTTGAACCATGCTTTGCCACCATAATTTCTTGATATTATTCTTTAGTTCTACACCATACTGCCCATAATCATAAACAGCTTGTAAACCGTCATATACTTCACTTGATTGAAAAATAAATCCATACTCTTTGGCATGAGCAATTACATTTTTCAAAGGATTATCCTCTTGTGTTTTTTTATTTTTTGAAGCCATTGCTTTCCTTTATAAAATTTTATCTCAAACTTTGTTAGTCATAACTTTTTTCAAAGAAATAGAGATTATAATACAATTGCAAAACAAATTGTCTTAGAATTTTTAGAAAAAAAGTCGTACTTTGACCTAACAATTACCCCCAGACCATGTTTTTTTAAAATATGATTGAATTAGCCGGAATTTTAATCTTAGGTGTTTTGGCACAATGGCTTGCTTGGAAAATTAAAACTCCAGCGATTTTGCCACTTATTGTAATCGGTTTATTAGTAGGTCCTATAGCGACTTATTTCACGGCTGATGGCAGTAAATTAATCAACACAGACCACATCTTTCAAGGACATCTATTATTTGATTTTGTCTCATTAGCAGTTGGTATCATTTTATTTGAAGGAGGATTATCTCTTAAGTATAAAGAAGTTAAAGAACTAGGTGTTGCGATTCGTAACATCATTTTAATAGGTTCTATCATTACCCTTGTAGGAGCAACCTGTGCCGTTCATTATCTAATGGATATTGAATGGAAAATTGCTTTACTATTCGGTTCCTTAGTTATTGTTACAGGTCCTACTGTAATTCGTCCAATTCTTAGTAACGTTCGTCCCAATCATAAAATTAGCACTATCTTGAAATGGGAGGGAGTTTTGATTGATCCACTAGGGGCATTTATTGCTATTTTATTATACGAGTTTATTATTTCAGATCATGGTAATATCACCATGCATGCTTTACATGGGTTTTCTTTGACAGTATTATCAGGAGGAGCAACAGGTTTGGGAATGGCCTTGTTAATCAGCTTTTTAATGAAAAGAGAGCTGATTCCAGCTTATTTGAGAAATGTAATTATTTTAGGTTTAGCAATAGTTTCATTCGCAGTTTCTGATTTATTACATCCAGAATCTGGATTATTGGCAGTAACATTATTAGGTATGATTTTATCTAATAATAAGTCAACAGAAATGAAGTCGATTATTCATTTTAAGGAAGATATTACAGTAATCTTGATTTCTGTACTTTTCATTATGTTGTCTTCTCGAATTAATGTTTCTGATCTTCAACATTTAGGAGTTGAAAGTTTAGTTGTTTTTGCTGTTGTGGTTTTTGTGCTAAGACCTCTTTCTATTTTTGTTAGTACAATAAAGTCAAACTTAACACTCAAAGAAAAGCTATTTATTTCATGGATTAGTCCAAGAGGAATTGTATCAGCAGGAGTAGCATCTATTTTTACATTAAGATTAACCGATCCAACTGCTAATATTGGAGGATTAACACTAATAGAGATAGAGCATGCAAATACATTATTACCACTAACTTTCTTGATTATTGTAGGGACAGTAGTTATCCAAGGAGCTACAGCAAAGGCAGTTGCAAAAAAATTAGGAGTATTGAAGAATCATCCTCAAGGAGTTGCATTTGTAGGAGCAAATGAGGTTGCACGTTTTTTAGCAGGTTATCTTCACAAACAAGGTGTTCCTGTATTATTGACAGATACAGATGAAAGATTATTGAAAGAAGCTAAATTTCAACAGATCCCTCATTATGAAGGAAGTTTATTGATTGATTCTGATTTAGAAGATGCCGATTTAACAGAGTATGGTCAAGTAATATCAGTAAATATCAGTGAGGAAGTTAATTTATTAGCTTGCAAAATACTAGCTCCTGAGTTTGGTAAAGAAAATACTTATCGTTTAGCTTCTACCAAAGAAAAAGAGTGGGGAAGTAATTTGACATTATCTCCTAATATTGTTTTTAGAGGGCGAGTTGATTTTGTAGAATTAACACAAATTATACGAACAGAGCCTGAAATTAAGCGAATGAAATTCGATAATAAGGAGAAGTTAACAAGTTATTTGAAAGATAATAAAACAAAAGTAGTCCCTTTGTTCTTAGTAGATAACAAAGGTAATTATTCTTTGTATTCTAGTGCTCATCCTTCCTTTGAAGATTTTGAGCTTGTTTATATCAATAAATAAGTTGTTTATTACTAATGGCAAAAAGCAAAAAAACAGGTGTTCTTTTGGTGAATTTGGGAACTCCTGATAGTCCTAAAACAAAAGATGTTCGTAAATATTTACGTGAATTTTTGATGGATGAGAGAGTGATTGATATTCCTTCTCTTCCTCGTTTTTTGTTAGTTAATGGGATTATTGCACCCTTTCGTTCTCCAAAGTCTGCTAAAGAATATCAAAAAGTTTGGACAGATGAAGGTTCTCCTTTGTTGATACATGGTCTTGCTACAGAAAAGCTTTTACAAGAAAAGTTGGGCAAAGATTTCATTGTAAGTCTTGGAATGCGTTATCAAAGTCCAAGTATTAGAACAGCCTTAGATAAGTTTAAAGATCAAGGAATTGACAAATTGATTGTGGTTCCTTTGTACCCACAATATGCTTCTGCAACTACTGGTTCTTCTGTACAGAAAGTATATGAAGAAGTGAATAAGTGGCAAATCATTCCTACAATGAATGTAGTGAATCAATTTTTGGAACATCCTTCTTTCATTAATGCTTGGATAGATGTTGCCAAGCCTTATTTGGAAGAGGATACTTATCATCATTATGTCTTTTCATATCATGGATTACCTGAAAGGCAAATTAAGAAAGGTTCATGTGCAAATTATTGCCAGTTGAGTGAAAAATGTTGCTCTACTTACCATTCTAAGAATCAATATTGTTATCGTGCACAATGCTTTGAGACAACTCGTCTATTGACAACTGCATTGGGGATAAAAGAGGAAGATTATACAGTTTGTTTCCAATCACGATTGGGTAAAGATCCTTGGATTCAACCTTATACAGAAGATGTTATTCATCAACTTGTAGAAAAAGGAAAAAAGAAGGTATTAGCTTTTTCTCCAGCATTTGTTTCTGATTGTTTGGAAACAACTATAGAAGTAGGGGAAGAATATCGTGATGAATTCCTAGAATTGGGTGGTGAAAAATGGCAATTGGTAGATAGTCTAAATTCTAATGAATCTTGGATTCAGTGTCTACAAGATATCGTTTTAGAGAATTGTTAGTAACATAGTGTCTTGTTAGCCGTACCATAGTAGGGACATCCTTAAATTAATCACACTTTTTATACGACACACAGTTTATGACAAAGAAAATTCGAGTTTTGGTCGTTGATGATTCTGCTTTGGTTAGAGAAACATTAACGAATATTCTACAGTCAGATGAACAGATTGAAGTAATTGGTACAGCATCTGACCCTTTTATTGCAGCAGAAGTACTTCGTACACAAGTACCTGATGTTATCACGCTAGATATTGAAATGCCTCGTATGGATGGGTTAACTTTTTTGAGAAAGATTATGTCTCAGCATCCCATTCCTGTAGTTATTATTTCTAGTTTAACTTTAAAAGGTTCACAAATAGCTTTGAAAGCTCTAGAATATGGAGCTGTAGATTTATACACAAAATCAGCTGTGAGTACCAAGAAAGACTTGGAAGAAGCTAGTATTTCTCTTTGTGATAAAGTAAAGGCAGCAGCTAGTGCTAAGCTAACAAGAAAGTCATTTACACGAAAACAAATTTCTCAAGATTCAAAAGTGGTGACAACTACTTCATTAAGTAGTTTGGATACTACTGATAAGGTAATCTCAATAGGAGCATCTACTGGAGGGACCGAAGCTTTGCGTGCATTTTTGGAGAATATGCCACTAGATTGTCCAGGTATTGTGATTGTTCAACATATGCCAGAGATGTTTACTCAACAGTTTGCCGAGCGATTAGATAGTTTGTGTACAATTACTGTAAAAGAAGCCAAGGATGGTGATAGTGTATTGAGAGGGCAAGCATTAATTTGTCCAGGAAATAAACACATGTTGCTCAAAAGGAGCGGAGCTAGGTATCATGTTCAGATAAAAGATGGTCCTTTGGTAAATAGACACAGACCTTCTGTGGATGTCCTTTTTCGCTCTACAGCAAAGTATGCAGGTAAAAATGCTATTGGCGTTATTATGACGGGAATGGGAAATGATGGTGCAAAGGGAATGGTTGAGATGAAACAAGCAGGAGCTGTTAACATTGCACAAGATGAAGCAACTTCAGTTGTTTTTGGAATGCCAAAAGAAGCTATTAAAGCGGGTGGAGTTGATCACACATTACCTTTAGATAAAATTCATCGGGCTGTTTTTAAAGTATTAGAAAAAAAGAATCAATTATAAAATAAAGGGTCAGAAAACTTAATTTCTGACCCTTATCTATTTAAGAGAACTACCTAATTAAATAGAAAAGATTTTCATTATTCAACAACAGGGAAATCTACTGATACTTTTGTAAGAGCATGAACATAGTTTGTGAAAGTCACAGAAACTACAACACTTACAAATTCAATTAATGCTTTTTTATCATAACCTAAAGCAAAGAAACGCTCACGAGTTTCATCTGTTGCATGTCCAGCTTTTTCTGCTACTTCTTTTGCTAAATTTGTTAAGACATTTAATTTTTCATCTTCAATCGTAGCAGTTCTTAATTGAGCAGCTTCCTCTTCAGTAAATCCATTCATTTTTGCAATTGCTGTGTGAGCAGATTTACAATAAGTACAATCATTTGCTTGAGAAACCGCTAATTTGATTGCTTCAATTTCTTTGTTAGAGAAAGTATCTTTTCCTGCATTTCCAGAAAAAGCTAAGAAACTACCTAATGCATTGCTAGAATATCCAATGGTTGCATAAAGATTAGGAACCATTCCTAATTGTCCTTCTAGTTGGTCAAAAATTGCTTGACTCTCTGCGTTTACTTGTTCTTTGGTAGGTACTGAAATTTGTGTTAATGTTGCCATCTTTATAATTGTTTATTGGTTTAATATTTAATGAACAATACAAAGGTAGCAGCTGGTCTTGTGTTTCTGTTAGACAGGATTACCCAACAAGTTGTCAATTTTTCCCTTTTCGTAATTTTTCCATTTTTTCTTTCATTCCTTCTATACCTTGTAGCCCTCCTGTATGAATCGCAACAATCGTTTCTCCCTCTTCAAAAAATCCCTTTTGGATTAAATCATATATTCCATATATCATCTTTCCTGTATAAATAGGATCTAATTGGATATTGTGTTGTTCTTGAAACCGATCAATAAACTCTACCAATTCTTTCTTTATTTTGGCATAGCCACCAAAATGATAATCATTAATTAGTTGATAACTATATTCTTTCTTTAGAAATGCATTGATGTCTTGATACAAAAAATCTCCTCCTTTGAGAGCAGGAAACCCCAAAATTTGTTTTTTATTTTCGAGGGATTGTATGATTCCAGCAATTGTGCATCCCGTTCCAACTGCACAACAAATTGTATCATAATCAACAGTAATTTCTGGACTAATTTCAGTACATCCTTGTATAGCTTCTTCATTACTGCCTCCTTCAGGAATTAGGTAAAAGTCACCATATTGATGTTTTAATTCTTCAATAAAACTAAGTTCATTCTTCCTTCGATAATCTTCTCTACTGACATATATTAATTCCATGCCCTGAGATTTGGCAAAAGATAAAGTTGGATTAAGAGGTAAATGTTCTTCTCCTCTAATAATCCCAATGGATTCAAAGTGATAATCTTTTGCAGCAGCAGCAGTAGCATAGATATGATTTGAAAAAGCTCCCCCAAAAGTCAATAAACGCTTTTTCCCTAATTTTTTTGCAGTAATTAAGTTATATTTGAGCTTTCTCCATTTGTTTCCTGAGATAAATGGATGAATTAAGTCTTCTCGTTTAAGAAATAACTGAATACCTGCCTTAGAAGTTATTGCATCTTCAATTAACACTAAAGGAGTTGGCTTTGCTGATTCAAACATAATATAAAATGACAGAAGAAAATTCGTTTTCGGTAGAAGAACCACAAGAAGAGGGTTCTTTATTTGAGCATCATCGAATTGTTGCTGACCCAAATCAACAAATGCTGAGAGTTGATAAGTTTTTGATGGATCGTGTTCCTAATGTGACACGAAATAAAGTACAGACACTTATCAAAGATGGTTTTGTGCAAGTTAATGAAGCTTCAATTAAGTCAAATTATAAGGTAAAACCAAATGATGTTGTCACCATCAAATTACTTGAACCTCCTCGTAATGAAGAGTTGATTCCAGAAGATATTCCTTTGAATATTATCTATGAAGATGATGAATTGCTGATTGTGAATAAGGAGGCAGGAATGGTTGTTCATCCCGCCCATAATAATTGGTCAGGAACACTAGTGAACGCCTTAGCTTTTCATTTTGATAATCTTCCAACATCTCGCAATGGAGAGATTCGCCCAGGTCTAGTACATAGAATTGATAAAGATACTTCTGGTTTGTTGGTGATTGCAAAAACAGAAAATGCAATGACAAAGCTAGCCAAACAGTTTTTTGATCACACAGTAGAAAGAACCTACTATGCATTGGTTTGGGGAGATGTTAAGGAAAATGAAGGGACAATCACAGGTCATATTGGACGTAGTCTCAAAAATCGGAAAGTAATGAGTGTGTTTCCTGATGGAGAGTATGGAAAACATGCAGTAAGTCATTATAAAGTATTGAAGCGTTTTGATTATACCACTTTGGTGCAATGTAATTTAGAAACAGGGAGAACACATCAAATTCGTGCTCATTTCAAACACATTGGTCATCCTTTATTTAATGATTCAAATTATGGGGGTGATAAAGTAAGAGCAGGAGAAGTGTTTACAAAGTATAAGCAATTTGTAGAAAATACCTTTAAGATGGTTCCTCGTCAAGCATTACATGCCAAGACATTAGGTTTTATTCACCCAACCACTGGTAAATTTATGCAATTTGATTCTGAATTGCCTGAGGACTTATCAGGAGCTATTGAGCGTTGGGAAAAATACATTAGTACAAGAGGGTAGATAATAGATGACGAATAAACTTCAATTGACAAAAGGAGTAAGATATATGCTTTTGGCTGTTTTCCTTTTTTCAATCATGCAATTGTTTGTCAAAATATTAGGAGATCACATTCCTTCTATTCAACTAGTATTGTTTAGGGCATTAATTTCTGCTAGTTTTTCATTCTATACAATTAAACAAAAAAAGTTAAGTTTATGGGGAAATCATAAACCTTTGCTTCTGACAAGAGGATTATTTGGATCATTATCACTGATTTGTTTTTTTTATTCACTTCAAAATGCTCCTTTGGGTGCTGTAGTAACAATTGTTAATGTCAAACCATTTTTGGTGCTCTTGTTTGCTATGCTCCTTTTGGGTGAAAAAGTAGAATATCCACAATGGTTGTTCTTTTTGTGTTCATTCTTAGGAATATTATTGATTAAGAAATTTGATCAGAATATTAGTCTCAATGTTTTATTGGCAATTTTAGGAGCAGCTATATTTGCATCAGTGGCACACATCTGTATTCGCAAACTCAAAGGAATTGATGAGCCTGTTACGATTTTATTTTATTTTTCGATTGTAACGTTACCTTTTGCATTACCATTTAGTATTCAGTCGTGGATATATCCTACATGGATAGAGTGGGTATTGATTATCGGGATAGGAGTATTTACTCATTTTGCACAATTAGCCTTAACCAGAGCTTATCAAAGTGAGGAGGTAGGAACAGTTTCAAATATTTATTATTTGGGGGTTGTTTTTGCTCTGGGTTATGGTTATTTCTTCTTTGATGAAAAATATACCTATCAAGCATTAGGAGGAATTTTATTAGTAATAGTGGGAATTATTGCAAACGTCCTGTACAAGAACTATAAGCAAAGAAATGATAAACGAACAACTCAAAGAGTCCCTTAAAAAAATAATAACACCCCTAATAAGCTTTTTGACTTTGTACATTGGGTTGATTTACTTACTACTATATTTTGAAGGACAAGATGATAATTCTCCTTTTCATAATTTTTGGGAAGGTGTTTGGTATTCAACTGTAACAATTACTAGTGTAGGCTATGGTGATTTAGTCCCTGTTACTCCTTTAGGTAAAGGAGTGGGGTTTGTGTTTGTATTATCAAGTATAGGTTTGTATACTTTCTTTATTAGTAAATTAACAAACTACATAGGAACTATAAATGAAGATAGAAAAATGGGATTTGGAGGTACGAAATTTACGAATCATACAGTAATTATTGGTTGGGATCACTATAGTAAAGCTGTTGCAGAACAACTATTAGAAGTAGGTGGCAAGATTGCAATTGTCACTACTAATCGTGAAAATATTGATTTGATTTATGAAAACTTTCATCATAGTAAGTCAGTTTTTGTGCTTTTTTCTGAATATGATAATTATGATTTATTACGAAAGGCAAATATTGAAAAATCAAATATTGTATTTATTAATAATGAAGATGATACAAAAAAACTAGTACTTCTATTAAATATCAAGAAAGAATTTCCAATGCTGAAGTTCATTGTAACTCTTGATAATTCTGATTTAAAAGATACTTTTAAGAGTGCAGGAGTGACTTACCCACTTTCTAAACATGATTTATCGTCAAAGCTTTTGGCTAGCTATATATTTGAACCTGATGTTGCCGAATTTGGTGAAGAATTACTTTCTGTAGCTCGTACAGATAATGACTATGATATCAAAGAGTATCTAGTTATTGATGGTAACCCTTATTTGAATCAATGGTATGATGATGCTTTTTTTGATCTAAAGAAAAAATATAATACAATTTTGATTGGTGTGAGTAAAATTTACAAAGAAACTCGTACACTAATTAAAAATCCTGAAGAACCTGTGAAAATTGAAAAAGGAGACTATCTTCTTTTGATTTGTAATGGTAAATATGAATCAAAAATCACTGATATTTTTGGAATAGAAGAAGGGATTGTTCATGATCTCAAAAAATAAAATAAGCTGGTTTTACTAGCTTATTTTACTCTTCTTCGTCAGAATACCAACTTGCATATTTGACATAGTTATTGGCTGTTCTTTCAATAGTTTGTTTTGCTTTTTCGGAATCTAGGTCTTTTACTTTTTTAGCAGGAATACCAGCATAAATACTATTAGGTTCAACTACTGTATTTTCCAATACTATTGCACCAGCAGCAATAATTGAGTTCTCTCCAATTATAGCATTATCCATAATAATTGCTCCCATTCCCACGAGTACATTATCCTGGATTGTACAGCCATGTACCATTGCTCTATGTCCTACAGATACATTATTTCCTATGGTTGTTGATGCTTTTTCGTAAGTACAATGTACAATTGCTCCATCTTGAATATTTACCTTATTTCCGCATACGATACTATTTACATCTCCTCTTACCACAGCAGTAAACCATATTGTACAATCATCTCCCATGGTTACATCTCCTATTACAGTAGCATTTTCTGATAAGTATGCTCTTTCTCCAAACTGAGGTGTTTTACCTCTTACTGATTTTATCAATGCCATATTATTATTTTGCTTTATAGAAAAAAGACTGCTCAATAATATTAAGCAGTCTTCAAATAATATAATTACAATGAATTAATCTTCTGTCCTTTTTGATTTGATTTGGTATAAAAGATCATAAAGTGTTCCTTTTACCAATGATTTAGAATCTCTGTCTTCCAATTTATTTTTATAAATCCAAACATATTCTCCCTTCTCAATATCAAATACAATACAATACATATATGTCTCGAACTCTGGGTTGACAGCATAATAAATACCTACAGGTAAGAAAATAGGATATACACAACTAATACATAAATAGTAAATTGCATTTTCTTTCTTTTCTCTCACTCCAGTATATCCAATCCATGTCACATATTTTGTTCCATAGTGATCTTGTATTTCACTCAACTGATTTTGGTTAATATTTACCATTTCAATTTCATTACCCAAATGAACAGCACGTTCTCCTAACCAGTTATTTAATGTAACGAAGTCATTGTATTTCTTTGTATCATTAGATTGGAAAGTATTATTATCCATCACTTCTACATCTAAGTTTAAGCTTTGGGCATTTTCTCTAATCATTCCTTGTAGGCTGATTTGAGCATTTTCTGAACTTTTTAGTTTTTTAGAATTACCTTTGCGTTCATCAATTTTGTTGTAAGAAGGATCAACTACTATAATTTTATCAATTCCAAAAGCACGTCCTTTCTTAGCAATCCTTTTGTTTTCTTTCTTCTCTTTTTTGCGTTTAGCAGCAAGTTGTTCAGCACTTAAATTCTCTTCTTTATCCTTCTTTTCCTTTTCTGTTACAAATTTTTCAAATAATTCTGTGAACTCATCATTCATCATACCAACAAAAGCATACCGATCAAAGGAAGGATTATTTTCTATGTTACTCTCTTTAAACTTTTGTTTGTATTCAATTTTCTCATATTTACTTAACTTATTGTAAGCTACAGAGTCAAATTGCATTGGTTTTGCATTTGTACTAACAGCTTGATGAGGAGTAGTAGAGAAGTCTTCAATATCCTGTGTATGATTAAATACTAAATCTTTCATCAGATCTTCTGTGATAAGAGAAATTTCTTTATCATTAGTATTTTCTTGTTTTAATCTCCACGCATAGTTTAAAGCAACTGTATTTAGTTCTTTCGAAGTGATTGTATCCATCAAAAAGTATACTTTTTGAGATGCTCCTTCTTTTCTTGTATAATCACCATGTACTTCATAGAACATTTCAGCATTTTTATATTTGCTCAATCCATAAAGGGCTTTCATTACCGTTTTTCTAGCATGAAGATCATTTGGTTCATTTTGTAAAATTAGATAAGCATTATAGAGAGCCTTTTCATACTGAAGGTTGTTTAGGTAGATATTACATAGCTCATGACGAGCAATTTTTTGAATCTCTTTAAACCTTTGCTCTCCTACTATATAACTTACACGACCAGTGTTGTCTAATCCATCAGTCTTCTTTTTGATGTATTCTACACGTTTTCTAATACTAGGGTGAGTAGAACCTTCATCATCATTATCTTCTTCATGAATAGAACCAATTTCATTAACAGATTTTAAAAAATAACTTTCTGGTAATTTAAGGTGTTCAGACTCTAAGAATGATTTTTTAAATTCAATATCATCAAAAGGAAGGTATGAATACCTTAATACATCAAATACTTTTTGAGCATCTTTGTAACTATAATTTGTTTTTTTGTATCTCTTAAAACCGTGTAAATCGGCCTCCATTTCATTTTCTTTTGAATATGTACTCATTGATTGAATTCTATCTTCCCAAGAAATAGAACGATAAGCTCCTTTTCCTCTTAAGATTTTTTTCTTTTCAATGTGTCTATTTACGGAGTGCTTATTTGTATAGTGTGTGATCTCGTGTGAGATGATCATTGCCAATTGAGCTTCATTTTCTACTTGGGCAATTAAACCTAAGTTGAAGAAAAGCATTCCTTGATCAGTAGCAAAAGCATTGACAACAGAAGACTTTAATGTATAAAAGCGTAATTCTTTGTGTAAATTAGGTTTGTCTTCTAATACTACTTCTGCAACTTCTTTTACGTAATTACTTACCTTATCATTATAAAGCACACGTCCACTATACAATAAATCATGTAAATGATAATTACTTTTTAAGTAGAAGTCATCTTTTGCTTTTTTCTCAAAACGAGCTTCTTTTTTATTGATTTTTTTCTTTTGAGCTTCATACTTTTCTGATGACAAAGTAGTGAAGTCTTTTGGCATATTACCCTGAGCCTTCAGAGGTTGATATTCTTTTTGTTGTGCAAAAGAAGTGATGCTCAACAAACATAAAACTGTATATAGTAATCTTTTCATTTTCTTATTTAATTAAATAAGCAACACCTAGTTTAATATTAAAAAGTTGTTGTAAACCCAATCGCCCTAGCATATTTCTTTTCAAGCGGCTTTCTTGTGTGAAATATTCTGGATCTTCTTCTTGTAAGTCATATTCGTTATAGTTTCCATTATCATCATTGTAAAATGATGGTCCACTACCATAATCATAATATTCTGATGCTCTAGCTAATAATTTGGCTCCATATATATACTTGAAAGATACTGCTAAGCTCAGTACAAAACGATCATAATATACTTGTTGTCTGCCTAATTCATAACCAATAGCGAAAGTAGTATTTGAAAGACTATAATCAGTTTCTTCTGTTTCTAATATTTCTTGTAGTTTTGTAGATAAGTCTTTTATCTCTGCTGTACTTCTCAATAAGTGAAAAGACCAAGCACCATATAAACCTAATGGAGCAATTCCAGAATAGCTTTTATAATATTTTGTGTGTTTAATTCCTAATGAAAAAGAGCGAGCCTTCACAGGTAAATCTCTGGCATTTAGTAGATTTTTGTAATACACAGTCTCTCCTAGGTTACTATTATATCCTGAAAAGTCAGATTCATTACTTGTTCCTACTACATCAGCAATTTGATGTTCTATAGATGTTCTAGTAAAACCTATAACACCACTTACAGAAGAAGTACGAGAATAAATATACTCCAAATCGATTTCATTGATAACATTCATACCAAATCGATCTTCTTCTGCAATATATTCTAACCCTTCTAACCAACCATCATTTCCATATCCAGCCAGTTTTGAGTAAGTTGGGTTATTAAGAGCAATATTTGTATGAAGGTTATATTTTAATAAAAATTTTCTTCCCAAATAACCAGCTTGGGCATTACTTAGATAGCAAGATAATAGTAATGCTACAAGTAACAGTAGTTTATTCTGTTTCATGAATTATTATAAGTTTATAAAAGGTTTTAAGCACAACAAAAAGTTAATACGAAGTTACATTTTTGAAATGGTTTTGCCAAATGCAAAATAATAGAATAAAGGATGTTATTTTATCAGGTACGCTATTCCAAATTTTACATTAATAAGTTGTTGCAATGTTAAGCGTCTTGACATATTTCTTTTTAATCTATTTTCTTGACTTCTCCATTCTTCATCTTGTGCATAACTTTCATCATACCCTCCAGAATAATCATATTCAATATCGAATAGAGTAGAACTATATACATACTTTAGAGAAAGAGCAATATTAAGTACAAATCTATCATAATATACTTGTTGCCTCCCTAATTCATATCCAATGGCAATTGTAGTGTTTGAAACACTATAGTCTTCCTCCTGTGTTTTAAGAACCTCTTGTACTTCCTCAGATATGTTTTTTATTTTTCCAGTATTTCTTAATATATGGAATGACCAAGCACCATATAAACCTAATGGAGCAATTCCAGAATACTTTTTAAAGTATTTGGTATGTTTGATTCCTAAAGAATAAGAATATAGTTCTGTTGGTAAGTTTTTCTCATCAAAAAGATATTTGTAATCAATATATTCTCCTGTTTCAAAATCATATGCATTTATACTTGAGTAATTAGTGTTTTCTGTTTCCCCAACTTTACCTAATATCTGATGAGGTACTATCGTTTTTGTAAATCCTAAAGTCATACTTACTGATGAATTTCTTGAATAGACATATTCTAGATCAATTTCATTAATAAGGTTTAATCCTATTTCATCAAAGTCTACGGGAGTTGTTGGTTTGGAGAGTGTTGGACTGGCTATTGCTGGACCAGTATGTAAATTGTATTTTAATAAAAGATTTCTTCCTAAATAACCAGTTTGAGCATTACTTAAATAAGAAAATAATGATAATGTAAAGAATAATAATATTTGATTTTTTTTCATGGAAAGCTATTCTTTATTAGAATTTGATTTTGTGATTATAGAATGAAAAAGAGGTTTGAATTTCAAACCTCTTTTTAGTTATTTTTCTACTACAAAAAAGTGATCTAGTGATCCATCTGCATATTCTGTTAGATAATAATCTGTGTAATCAATAGAATCTGAAAGTTCAGTATTGTTATCCATTAATTTTTGACGATTTCTACGATTTAGAATATCGTAAGGAATACGTAAAATAAATGCAGGTAATAAGTATTGTAATTTTAAGAAATCCCAACGCATTAGTTTATCAACAGCTCTTTTGTTCTCTTGATAATACTTCATTACTTTTTCATTCCCAGTAATTCCCATTACTTTAACATTAGAGAATTTACGTTTCACTAATGTCTCTAGTTCATCAGCATTGTATTCTCTTACATGCCAAGGATTTCTAGCGATTCTTAGCTTTTTGTTGGGTGTTGTAATAACTGCTTTTCCTCCTTTTTTCAAGACACGATAAATCTCATCTATGAATAACTCATCATTTGGAATATGCTCAATCACATGATAAGTTACTACTGTGTCTATACTTTCCGCTTCAATTTTAGAAAGGGGAGGAACACTTTCATAGATAAATGAACTGTCAGGAAATTTTTCGCTATGTTCTTTTATTAACCCTTCATTTTTATCAATTGCAGTATAATGGTCACTTTGTTCCATTAATACTCCTAATCCTCTTCCTACTCCACAGCCAATTTCTAAGGTTTTTCCTTTGACATACTTTTTTGATGAGAAGTAACCAAAAAATAACCTTTGATGTATGGGGTTATCTGATTTTACATCAATTGCTGTAATCTCGCTTCTATAAAATTTCATTTAGAATTTAATTCCTAACTTTTTAAATGTCTTTTTTACTCCATTTTTGATATTTTCTTTCAAAGCTGTTTTTACTTTTTTAGAAGTATCTTCATCTGGTCTGCTTTTGAAAGTTGTATCATGGTAGCTTTTCTGATTTCCTTGATCATCTGTGTAGAAGTAAGTGTAGAATGACTTACGCGTTTCTCCTTCTGGCAAAGAAATTTTTGAATAGCCGTGGTAAGAATAATGATTTGTTTCAAAAATCACGGCTCTGTTGAATAATGGTGCTATTTTATGATCACAATTTGTCATATCTGCATTCCACAATTCCAATTCTCCACCATATTCTTCTGTTTTCCAATTTTTATTTAAATAAATCAGAAGATTCAGGCGTCTGTATTTGTTTGCTGTATGGTGCATGTTAAAATCTACATGAACATCCAAGAAACTACCATCTTTTCCTTGATGTACCCCACAACCCAATTTATCATCAGTTACAATAGAGTCTTTTACCCCTGTTGTTTTTTCAATCCATTGACTCATTTCTGGAGACATGATTGTTTGCTTCAAAACCCTAAATGCCTCATCAAAATTCTCAAAATTACAACCCTCTGATTTATTTTCATTTAAACCATTCCAGTGGATATCAAGTTTTGTATTATCTGGAAATTGTGAGTGTAGTGTTTCTGCTAGTTCTTCTTTCAAAAAGTTATCCATCATAATAAATGGATAAGGAGAGGCAATATTGAATTGTTGAGCCAATTCTCTAATCATTTCCTCAGAAAGATATTTTTCGTTAATAATTTCCATTATCGTAGTAGCTATTTGATAGTCTAAAAATACATTAATTTTTTGTGACCTAGTGTCAATTCCACAATATAGAATAGTTATAAATAAAAAACATTGCTTTTTATCACTTTTTTGGATGATTTAAAAAAAAAGACCTTTCAATAGAACATTGAGAGTCAAAAATCGATAATTTTGTGGCATGAATTCAAAGAAAAACGCAGACTTTGTTTTTGGAACTCAGTCAGTATTAGAAACTTTACGCTCAGATAAAGATGTTGAAAGAATCTTTATTCAACGTAGTGCTCGCAATGAGTCAATTGGTGATGTTATTCGTTTGGCAAGAGAACTAAATGTTCCTGTTTCTCAAGTTCCAATAGAAAAAATGAACCGAATTACTCGCAAAAATCATCAAGGAGCAATTGCTTTTGTTTCTTCTATATTATACTCATCACTTGATTTTGTAATTACACAAGCTTACGAAGATGGAAAGGTGCCTTTGATTATTGTTCTGGATCAAGTGACAGATGTGCGTAATTTTGGAGCAATTGCTCGTACTGCAGAATGTGCTGGTGTTGACGCGATTGTGATTCCAAGTTTGGGAAGTGCTCAAATTAATTCTGATGCTATGAAAACATCTTCAGGAGCATTAAATTTCATTCCTGTGTGTAGAGAAGAAAGTCTTGAAGATGCAATTACTTACTTAAAGGAGAGTGGCTTGAGGGTTTTTGCTTGTTCAGAAAAAGCTACTAAAACATTGCATGAAGTTGATTTGAAGGTTCCTGCTGTAATTATGATGGGAAATGAAGAGAAAGGGATTTCTAAAGAATTTTTAAAAATGAGTGACGAACATATTGGAATCCCAATGTTTGGAAAAGTTTCTTCTCTAAATGTAGGAGTTGCTACTGCTGTTATTACATATGAAGCAGTGAGGCAACGAATAGAGATAGGAGAATAAGGAACTGATATAATAAATAAAAAAGGGATTGTTTGATATACTCAAATAATCCCTTTTTTAGCTACTTTATTTTGGCTACTACTTCATCATCATGTACACATCTAACACTAAGTGAATATCTATTATTACTACTTAGAAAGGTAAATGAATGATTACTTGATATATAGTAAAGTCTACTAGATGTTGATGATATCCAATAAGCATTTTGTCCTAATGAATAGTAATTTATAGAAGTACCATTATGGTAGGCATATCCACCTGGTACAGCATTAAATTGTAAATTGTTTGATCCGCTAGCTCCATTACCCCAATTATTTGTACTTTTTAAATCATAACCATTACTACCTGTAGCTGTTCTTAAATTTTCCCATTCATCTGCCGTTGCAACATGCCAACCTATAGGACAAAGTTTTCCTGTATTTACAGTAACTTGATTGTATAAAGCACCATAAGTACTTGCATTACTTACATTATCACTATAATAAGATCTAGTTCCTATCTCATAAGATTTTGTATTATCAATGGTTGATAATTCAATGCTTGTTCCATCATTGTAACGAGTCGTTCTAAGATTTTCAGCCATCCATGTTCTTCCATCAATTGTGACTGTTTTATAAGCATTCCCATCAATGTCTACAGTAGTTCCTGTTTCACTAATAACTTCGTTACAAGGTGCTATTCCTGTATTTCCTCCTACACATTCACCGCAATTGTCTGTATATGCATTTCCATCAATATCTCCATTACAATCTGCAAAACCATTAGTTTCTTCTTCACCCTCCTCTATACAGTTTGTATTATCATTCACTTGTTCATAATATTCAGCATCACTCAATTGTGCGTTTTCCAATATATGTACACTTGTTGTCACTTCTTCAGTCAATGGATTTTGAGTAACAGTTGTACACTCATAGGTCTTGCCACAAGAAATACAAAGAATAAGAATAAACAGGCTTGGGATAATTTTCTTCATTGGTCAATGAATTAAAAAACAAACTTAATATATCTACAAATAGTCTCAGAACTATTATCTGTTTTGTTCGGAATGTAAGGAATAGACATTACTGAACGAGCACTTTCTAAACACAAAGCATTTGAGCATTTATATTTATTTTTGAATAAAGAAGCAAATTCATAGAATGTTACAGGCTCGTCTGCAATAACAAATACTACACATTTTTCTCCTTTTTTGTTGAAATATGTTCCAACTCCAGATCGTATACGCTTATTAGGTGATGCAATACCAAAGTTTGAATTGATTTGTCCATTATTCAAAAGCATTGGACCTGATTGAATACCATGAACAATGTTACTTTGATAACGAGAAATTTGACTTGTTTCACAAACAATAATGTCATTTTGTGTAACTAAAAATGCACCATTTGGTTTGAGGTAAAAGTTTCCTCCACCATTTCCTGTGTTTGCTCTTTGAAGAATTCGCCCATTGATTGCCAAGAAACCTAAAGAATTACAATTAGCATCTACAACACTTGCTACTGCAACAAATACATTATCTTTTACATCTAACTGTACATATTGCTGGTGATTGAAATTATTTTTATTATCCTCAATCGTAAATTTCTTTACATTCTCAGGAGTAACTTTCACACTAAATGAGTAGAATTTTTTTCCTTCATAAATAGTAGATGAAGATTGAGCAAAGCTTCCAAAAGCAAGAAGTAAAGCACTTACAAAAACGATAATTTTTTTCTGTATATTCATCTTAATATTATTTTTTAGTAACTGAAATCATTGGTCCAAAATGACCACCTAATTTTGGACTCAACTTAGGAGTATACATTTTTGAAATAGCACCATCCAAGAAAAGTGCATTTTGACAAGCAAATACATCTTTGAAGATTGTAGAGAATTGGAAAAAGTTCGTATTATGTTCATCAGAAATAATAAAAATTATTTTTCCATTCGGTAAGATTCCAACTCCACTTCTTAACTTTCTACTACGAGAACCATGATTGAAACGGTGATGATGTTCTCCATCAATTACCAACATTGGTCCAGATTGAGTAGCAACAATTGGTTGGATTTTTTTGCTTTTATACCCTTTGATAAATGTTCCTGTTTCTAATACATGGGCACCTGTAGAATCAGTATAAAAAACCCCATTTGGCAACATGTGGAAGTTATCTGCTTTATTTCCAGTTGCATCAATTTTGCTAAATTGTTTTCCATTTGAAACAAATAACCCCACAGGAAATTGATTAGGGTGAAACATCCCTCCATTTGTAATCATTACAATTTCTTTCTGTTGTTTTTTCAGAAGATTATGTACAGCAGTTAAATTACCATAAGGTCTTTTAGCAGGACTTAACCAATGCAGATTAATGTCATGCTTTTCTAAATCAACAATTACAGCAGTGTAACTTTCATTGTTATATACAAATTGAAATTCACCAGTTTGTGTTTTAGCACTTTTCTGAATAGCTTTTATTGATTTATTGAATGAAAATCTCACTGTTTCCAAATCATCAAAAGCACTTACAATTTCTAGTTTGTTTTCAATTTCACTAAGTTTATTAATCGCAAAAGCTTCTTTTTTAAGTAAAATATTAATCTCTTTTTGATATTTAGGATTAACATTTTTTGATTGAATTTCTGCTAATTGCTTTTGTTCAAGTTTAATACGTTTTATGTAAATCTCTTCTAATGTTGAGAATACAAAGGCTTTTTGTTTTCTTAACTCTTTTGCTTCAGCAGTTGCCTTCTTAGGATCTATTTTTGATCCCTTCAGCTTTTGCTTAATTGTGTAAAACTTCTCAACAGTAGGTACATTTTTATCTAGTACTTTTTGAAAAGAGCTTATTTGTGTATTTTCCTGACTTTCTTCAACAACAGTTGGAGTTTCTTCAGTAGAAGAAATAGAAGCAGAAACAGTTTCTACACTTGTATTCTGATTTTTAACTACTTGTTGTAGTGTGTCCTTTTTTTCTTTTTCGTTTGTTGTAGCAACATTTTTTTGTTGTTTACAGCCACAACCAAATAGCACTGCTATAATGATAAGGCACGAAAATAGGTTAATCCTTTTCATAACTATTTGCGATTAAGCTTAATACCAGAAGAATATCCTGGTCGTGAATCATATACTTTAGTAAACTTAGGTTTGTCTTTGTATGGGTCTACTTTTTTACGTTTTTTCTCATAAAAATCAACCTGTACAGTATTTCTACCTACATCTCCTGTGTTTAAGGCTTGGATAACAATGATGTTTGGTTTTCCACTTTCAATTATCAATGTTTTTGTGAGAACACCATTATCCTTATTCAATACCATATAATCATTTTCTATTTTCTTTCCATTAAAGTAAATAGAAACTCGATCACCATCTTGGGTCTTATTATCATATAAAACCATCACAACTTCTTTTGTTTTGAAGTCATAAGTCTTCTTTACAGTGATCTTAGAAGATTCAATTTTTAATTTAAAAGAGCAAGTCGCTGTAGCTCCATTGACATCTGTTAGTTTGTACTTGAGTGTATAGGTACCTAATTTAAACTCTTTTGTATTTTTATGTCTATCAATTCTTTCAAGACTTGCTACTTGTACACTTTGAGCATATTTTACCTTCCATACTTCCTTATATTCCCAGTGATCACCTACTACATAAATTGTGGTATCATTTGGACATTCTACACTAATTCCTGTAGGAGGGGGAGTTTTCTTTTCAATTACTAAGTTAAACGAACAAGTGGCTTTGCTACCATTTGTATCAGTTAGTCTGTACTTGATTTCATAAGTGCCTGGTGCATATTCTGTTTTGAATCGATGGGCATCAATACGTTCTAAATTAGCAACTTTTACTCCCTTAGCATATTTAATTCTATTCTTCCAAGACTCTTCATATTTCCAAACATTGCTTGTTATGGTTATCAATGTATCCATTGGACATTCTAAAGCAATACGTTTTCTTTTCTTTTTTACAATTAAGTTAAAAGAACATTTTGCTTCATTCCCATAAGCATCAGAAAGTTTATATTCGATTTTGTAGGTTCCAATACTAAACTTTGTTTGTCCTACATAAGAGTCAATACGCTCTAGTTTCGCTCCTTGAATATTTTGATCATAGTTTACAGTCCATGTTTTCTTGAAGTTCCAAGTATCATTGTAAGTATATACTGTTTTATCATTAGGACAATCTAAACTAAGATCTTTTTTCTTTCTTTCTACAGTCAAGTTAAAAGAACAAGTGGCTTCATTTCCATAAATGTCAGTTAACTTATATTCAATTTTGTAAGTACCTACTTTAAGTTCTGTTTGATTAGCATAAGGGTCAATTCTTTTGATACTAGCAATATCATCTTCTAATTTTTTATCATATTTCAACTTCCAAGTTTCTTTGAACTTCCAAGTGTTAGTTTCTGTGTACACAGTCATGTCATTTGGACATTCTAAATCAATGTCTCTTTTTGTAGACTGTACTGTAAGGTTGAAAGAACAAGTAGCCTCATTTCCTGCAACATCTAATGCTTTGAAACTAATTTGATAATCTCCTGCTTTAAAATTCTTTTGACTAGTATAAGGGTCAATTCTATCAATACTTGCTATTTGACAGTTATCAGAAGCTTGAGCATTCCATGGATTTGCTAATGTCCAAGTATCAGAATCAGTACTTACTGTTTGATCTGACGGACAATTGATGGTTGGTTTTACTTTGTCCTCGACTTCTATTGTATGTCTATAAACAGACATATTGGTTCCTTGTGTTACTTTAAACACATTGATTGTTTTACCTACTGGAAAATATGCTCCTGATGGTTTTCCTTGAATCAATTCAAATTGAGCTGGTTCACATATATTATTTTGAGGAGTATAGTAGTTGACTGAACTTCCACAAGTTCCTTGTTCTGTGTTTTGTACAATATCTCCAGGGTGAGGAATTTCTACATTTGTTAATTCATAACTAGGAGCTTTGTGATATAAATTACTTACTTCTCTTGCTGATAAACCATAATCAAATAAGTACATATCATCAAACCAACCTCTAAAATATTCAATAGAACCTGGATAATCTTTTCCAATAAAAAGTGAAGAAGAGTTTTTGTAAAGTCTTCCTGTATATGGAAATCTCCAAAATTCTCGACCATTAAGATAAGTGATTACATCAGAACCATCATAGGTTAGTACAAAGTGCATCCATTCGTTAGATGGGAATACATGATCTCTGAAGTTATTATCAAATTCTGTGAACTCTGTGTTTACAGAGACAGTACTTTGTGCTGAGCCTTGAAAAACTTGAGCTCTGAAGTGTGGATTGGTAGCAGTTTCTGTTAAATCATCTTCCGCCTTACAAAAAACGGTTAACCATGCATCTTCGCCTTGGTTTTTGTCCATTTTTAGCCATGTTGAAACAGAAAATGAATTGACAATTGACTTAAAGGCTCTATTGTCTAATACCTCAACAAATGAATTTCCATCTAAATAAATAGCTTTACATGGAGTACCAAAGCGGTCAGCTTCATATCGAATATTACCATGTTCTATTGTTCTGAGACGAGTAGAACTTTGGTTTTCTGAATCATTATCAAAAGGAAGATATAAGATTTCATTGCTTTGAGCAAATACTCCCAATTGCGAAAAAAATAAAATAAGGTATAACCACTTTTTACTCATAATAGTACATTAATAAGTTTGAGGCTTCATCAGTTATTTTTTGTTCTCTCCCCAGCTTAATTTTAATTTTCATTTAATTGTAATATTTCCTTTTTCATCATGGTCTAGTTATATGGTTTTTAAGAATAAAGACCAGATTTTAGGGTTAATTCAATAGCTAGTTGAAATAGTCATGAAAACCCTATACTTACAATTAAGTATAGGGTTCAATTTTGTTCAAAAACAAAAACCTAGTTTGTTTTACTCATAGTAATATACTAACAAGTTAACAGACTCATCAATTGTTTTTTGTCCTTTTAATTTTGGCATTACATAACCATTCTCATCAAATACTTTCAATACATCTTGAGCACCAGTATCTAAGTTTACCATAAATACAACACTCATGTCTTTGAAGTTATTTAAGAATTTTAATACTCTATCAGCACCATCATATAGTGTTGTATTGGCTGCTGAGTGAATTACACAGTGAATAAGGTTACCATCTTCATCATTTCCTACTGCTAAAAATCTACGCTCTCTAGAACTAGAGCTAGAATTAGAAGAAGAGATTTTTAATTTGTTATCATATACTAATAAGTGAGTTTGGAATACAGTCACTTGATTATCTTTACCCCACTCTAAGAATGATTGTCTGTGTAATGAGTTTCCTCTCAAGTCTAATGGAATACCACTAATATTTCCTCCTTGTACTTTTAGATCTTTGTTTTTAAGATCAGTTGCTACAATACCACCAGTTGCATATACAATTACTAATCCGTCCATTGTATTTTGCTTGATTTCTTGATTTACAACTACACCATTGTCAATTGTCAAACCAACTGTTTTTGTAGTAGAAGCTGTACCATCAAACGAGTTCATATATGTACCACTTGAAGCACAAATGATATTCTTATTTTTAGACCAAGCATGGTATCTCTGAGGAACTGTTTTTCCTGAGTATTTGTCTTTGGCTGCAAAATACTTTGCTTTGATTCGTTTGCCACTTCCACCTCTGTCCATATAGATGACATTATATGAACTACCTTGGTATTTTACAGTAGATATTTGTACATAGCTAGAATCATACGATGTAGTAGCACCAATAAATGATAAGCATACAAAAGAAACTACTGTGATTGCAATAGATTTAATTTTGTTAAGCATCTTTCTTTCTATTTAAATAAGTAATTTGAATATATTTGAATCCGAAGAGTACAAGGACTAAGCCAATTCCTGCAACTGAAAATAAAATGGCTTTAAACTTCCAAGATGTACTTGACCAAAATCGATAGAATAAGTATGACCATCGTTGGTCTATAACATTAGTTACAACCTTTTCAATTTTGGATGTTTCTCCCATTACCTCAAATTTATTTTCGTTACATTTTCTGATGAGGTAACGGAATTTAAAGTCATATTTAATACTTGATTTTTCTTTACTTAATTCATCCAAATGGTTCGCTACATAGTTATACCAATGTGAATGGATAGATTTATACATTAATGCATTAGAACTACTATTAGCCTCGTTTACTTTGTATTTATCTGCCCAAACCAGAATAGCATTCAATGTATCTAAATCCCTAGTTCTTTCTAAATGAAGCTTATTAGTTAACGCTTGAGACAAGACACTTTGACTAACAAAAGGGTTACCTGCTCTTTGAGTTAACTCTTCCTCATATTTAGAGATCGCTCGAACATCTGCATGATTTATTTTTTGAAGGAATTCCTTATATGGGAAGCTATTGTATACATCATTAGTATCATAAGAAAGAGCAGATATATCTAATCTCTCTTCTTGATAATTCTGAATAATTACATCTTTAAATTCAGTATTGTCAACACTCAGAATTAGAAAACCTACACTAGAGGCAATCACAATAAATATAAAAAGTCGAATAAAAAGAGTTTTAGACTTATCCATAAGTTTTTTAATCAAGATTGTATGAAGCTCCAAATTGCCAAATATTTTCATCTCTTAAAAGTGTAGAGCCAATTTTTACAGTCAACTTATGGTCTCTTAATAATCCAATGAAAACACCTGTTTCTGGATAGAAACGATATTCTGATTTTAATGTGTTATGAACCCATACAGACTCACTGCCAGTACTACTATCATCATAGTCATATTTTTCATAATGAGTATGGTAATCATAAGCTCCTCCTAGATATACCCAAATTGGTAATCCTAATCTCACTGTCATACCAAGAGATACACGCATATTTGCTTCACACAATACATCTCTTTGATAATTAGAACCTGTACTGACTGTATAGTTTTCACCATCTTCACTTATTTCATTACCATCAGTAAGCATACCTACAAATAAATCCCAATTCATACGATAGTTGAAGTAAGGTTGTATATAGTAGTTGTAATCACCACCATCACCATGAAGCATCGCAAAAGTAAATCCTAAAGGTGCTCCATTTTCATATGAATACATGAAAACTTGTCTGTCTTCCAGGTCTTTATACCATCTTTTTGTTAACCTTGCTATAGGAAAAGGATTTTTTCCACCATCCACAAGTACCATTCCTACATTCATATCAATTGTGTTAGTGTACATATTGTACCCTAATTCATATTGAAGTAATGATCCAATAAAAGAAACTCCAGCATAAACAGGTAATGAAGTTACTTCATAAGGAGTATTATAATATCTTGGTGAATAAAACCAACCATCTTGGGCAGTTGTATTGATATATCCTAATTTGAAAAATACTTGTTTTCTTTCGAAAGGACTGTAGTAAAGTCCCACGTTATATTGACTAGTCTCATCATCAAATATTTTAATGTCTCCCATATAGACACCAAATTCTCTGAAAAAAGCATTGAATGTGAAATGAGTCAACTCTGTATTGTTGATATGTGCTTTTCCTGCCTCATAGAAACTTATACCATTGTCATCGCTAAAAGCAGAGTTTGTTACAGATGTCAAGCGATAAGAAATCCCTACTTTGAGACTAGCAAGTTGCCTTCTTTTAGATGGGTTAGAATTATTATTGTTATTATTATTTGAGGAATTATTATTAGTTGAGGTACCATTGCCATAGTTTAAAGCAAAGTGTGTTGATTTTTTATTTTTATCTACATCAATATTTCTTTGTTCACCACGATAACCACTTTTTGAAACTTCTACACTGTACTTTCCACTTCTTACAGAAACAGAATAGTATCCGTCATAATTAGTATATACATCATAATTTTGTTTTCCAGATATACGAACTCTTGCACCTGAGATTCCTTTATTACTATTATTATCTGTAACATATCCAGAAACAGTGAACATTTCAATTTTTACAATTTCCTTAGAGACAAATTTTCCAGCAAATGTATAATCCATTGACTCGATCCAACCTGTTTGAGCTTGTGGTCCACCAATTAAGATTTCCTCATTAGCTGTCACAAGGTTTCCATTACAATCTGTGTACTTTAGCTGCCAGTTGACAAATTTTTCACTACTGTGAGGAGTTCCAATAATTCTATATTTGAATTTGTTGTTTTTTGGAATTGCACAACTGAACTCATAAGTTTTGAACTGTATTTCTACAGTCACTTGGTTGTCTTTATATAAAACTTCTTTTGGTTGCCAAACTCCTTTTCTTGTGAAAGTGGAAGGGTTAGAAGTAGAGCCATTATTATTATTGTTATTATTTGAATGATTGTTATTTCCATTAGGAGAATAAGTCCCCGAAAACATATAATCAGCACTTTCAATTAGTTGATTTACAACAGTATTTGGTCCTCCGATGATAATAGGTTCTGTTTTGTTCTGTAATTGACCATTACAATCTTTGTATTTTAGTTGCCAATTATATACTTGTTGGAAATTATGTTTTCCTTCTACCTTAAATCGGTACTTGGTCATTTTGTTATTTTGACAGTTATTAGCATAGGTTTTAAATTGAACAAGCACCTTTGCTGTATTGTCATTATAAATCTCTTGGAAAGGTTCCCATGCTTCTATTTCAGCAGTATTTGCTAATAAAGAAGAGGTAATCCCCAGTAATAAGAATAGTAATAAAAGTCTCGCTGGTTTCATAAAATTCAAAAAGGAGAATTATTTATAAATATAAAGATAAGATTTTCAATCATTAAACGTTAAAATCATTTGCTTTTTTTACAAACTCTGAGCCAGATTTATAATGTTTCTACTTTTACTGATCACAAAAAGAAAATCCTCTTTGTGAAATTGTGAAACAAAGAGGATTTATATACTAAAAAGATATTCTAATTTTTTCGAGGTCTGAACTTCGATTTTTGAAAAATCTTTTGGCTATTTTTTTCTGCCATTAAATCTTGTAAACTAATGTCTGGGTTATTTTGCATATAAGATTGCACAATTTTGTACCCTAGCCATTGTCCGATTCTTCCTGGACAGGCTTCTGCAACTTCACCTGTTTTAGGACGAGGGTCTACATATTTGCTAATGATTTTGCGATCAGTTGTGTAGAACAGTTCTCTTTTTAAAAAATGCTCCCAAATAATGTGTACATGTTGCTCTGCTGCACCCCATTCTTCTTTGTCATATTCCATAACAGTCGCATCGGTCATCGCTGGATTGACAGCTTTCACAAAATAATAGGCTTTTCCAAAAAAGATCATATTTGCTAACAATGTTTGATCTTGCTTATCATAAGCATTGTATGATTGTGATAATAACTGAGAGATCTTGAGAGCAATATTCTCACGACTATAAGACTTTAAAATGTAATTGTGGAAAACTTGAGGGTTGGGTCTGAATTTCTCTTTATCAACTAAAAAATGATCTATTCCTATAAAAATACTGCTATCATGAATGGCAATATCATAACCACTTGTTAATCCTCCTGAAAAGGTGTTTACTTCTTTCACCCCAAACTCAGGATAGTAGTATTTGATATACTTGAAAGCATTTGTAATTGCTAATTCTACATCTGAAAAATCTTTATAATCACTAGCACAAGCTTCTAATAACTGTTTGTTTTGTGGATCATTTGCCATCTGTATTAATACTTTTCCAAGCATTTCACGAGATGGTAAACTTCTTTTTAGCATCAAATTTACAAAAGAAGGATATTGAGTCATAAATTCATTTGCTTTTGTAACATCTGTAATTTCTTGTTGCTTTAATTCCAAACGATTAAAACGAGTCTTGATTTTAATAGCATCTAATTCATCAGAAGACACAGAAGATTCTGTATCTGAACAAGAAGCTAAAAGAAGTAGAAGTGATGTGAAAAGGAAGAAATATTTCATAATTGAATCTTAGTTTTTACAAAAACAATGAACAAAAATATAAAAAAGGAAAAGAACTAAAAAGGCTTTTTATTAGGGTTTGAAACAAAATAAATTATCTTTACCTTAAAATTTTATAAATCTAAAAAATATGAAAAAAACGTTTTTAATTTTTGTATTGGGCTTACTTTCTAATTTTGCTTTTGCCCAAGGAATTGAGTTTGGTGTACAGATTGAACCAACTGTTTCTTTCTCTAGAATTACAGAAGAATTCAAAGGAGGTGATTTTACACCTGCAGGATCTAAATTGAAGTTTTCTGTAGGACCTGTTGTAGAAATTAATTTGACTGATAATGTAGCCTTTTCTACAGGAATTTTCTTCTCTACAAGAGCTGTAAAATATGGAGTAAATGTTGCAAGTACTGATGATAACCCTATTGAAGTTAAAGGTGATGTTAATGTAGATTTACAATATGTTCAATTGCCTACAGGAATTAAGTTTTACACAGGTAAAATTGGTTCTATGATGAGAATTTATGTGGAAATAGGAGGTTTGTTTGATTTAAAAGTAGCTGAAAAATTTGATGAAGAATCTACATTTTCGGGAGTTAATGGAGAAGAAGATTATGAAGATTTAGAGCAAATTGAATTTGCAAAATTCTTTAATGCAAATGTACAAGTTGGTTTAGGGGTTGAATTTGAAATAGGTTCTAACAAGGCTTATGCAGGACTTAATTATAGCAGAGGATTGGTAAATGTTCTACACCAAGATTTTTCTAATTATTCTCCTAAAGAAAGTGTGACTTTGAATAGTGATATTGTAGGACTTGTAATGGGATTTAAGTTCTAGAGTTAAAAATATATAAATGATTAAAAAGGTTGCTTAACTTAGTGTTAGGTGACCTTTTTTACTTTTTGGCAATGAATAAAACATTAGTATATACTCTCCAAGTATTCTTTGTATACCTTGTTCTTACTATTGCAAGTTTTCTAATGTTTAGAATGGTTTATTTGTATTCTTCTTTTGAAGGGAATGTTGGTTTTTTACAACAAAAACAAGAGTATTTACCCATTACAATTTGGAAGCTTTCTTTTTATATCCATGTATTTTCTAGCTCATTTTGTTTATTGGCAGGATTTTCACAATTCTCTTCTACATTATTAAAAGAATTTCCAAAAGCCCATCGAATTTTAGGAAGAATATATGTTTACAATATTCTGTTTGTAAATTTTATCCCAGCAATGATCATGGCTTATTATGCCAATGGAGGAGTACCATCCAAAATAGCCTTTTTTATACTCAACTTCCTATGGTTTGGTTTTACACTTCGTTCATTGATTGCTATAAAGAATAAAAATATAGTGCTCCATAAAAATGATATGATTCGTAGTTATGCACTGACTTTTTCAGCAATTACATTAAGAACATGGAATCTAATTCTTGGTAATTTTACAGAATTAGATCCCACAACTATTTATATGATGAATGCTTGGTTAGGCTTTGTTCCCAACCTAATTATAGCAGAGCTAATAATCTACTATAAAAATCGCTTACTAAGGAGGTCCTCCTCGTGAAAAACCAACATTGGCAATGTATAGCCAAAACACTCCTACAAAAAGTACAAACTCAATGGTACTAAAGACACCAAATAATAATAAATAACGAAGCCAAGGCTTCAAATGCTGTATTTTTTTATTCAGCAAAAAAGTTACAATTCCTGCTGGTACAGTCATAACCAGTAAGATAATTGGTATGATAAAAACTAAAACCATATTTTTTAATCAAGTTTAATGTATTTCCATTTGTTATTTTGCTTTACAGCAATAATAAAATCTCCTAATAATTGCACTTTGTCAAATTGAGGTTCAACAATTGTTTCTCCATTTTGATCAATAATTCCCCATTTTCCTTTTTTCATCGCCCTTGCATAGTTTCCATGAAATGCATAAATCAAATCAAACTTTTCAGATGTTTTGTACTTTCCTGTATTATCAATACATCCCATTTTTTTGCCTTTATACACTGGGCAAACATTTTTATCAAAGGCTCCGATGATTGAATATTTTGGTTTAATAACCATTTTTCCTTCAGTATTAATAAAGCCCCAATTTCCTTCTACACGAACTCCTGCAAGACCATTATAAAAATCATTGGCTTCTGGATATTTTGGTTTAATCACTAACTTTCCTTTCTTGTTAATATACCCCCATTTGTTTTTTTCTTGGACTCTTGCCAAGCCATTGTGAAAATCATTTGCATCTTGGTAAGTAGGTTTTACAACAAACTTTCCTTTTTTGTCAATGTATCCCCACTTTTCGTTTTCACGAATCAATGCTATTCCTTCAGAAAAAGGATATGCCTTTTCAAAATTATTTTTAAAAGCTAACTTTCCATCAGGTGTTAGAAATGAATATCTTCCCTCTTTTTTTACAGTTAATAATCCTTCTGTTAGCTTATACGTGCGATCATAAATAATAGGGATAACTACATTCCCTTTTTTATTGATATACCCCCATTTTTCATTTAGTTCAACTTGTGCCAAACCCTCATGCATTTTAGTGATGACATCATAAGTGGGGGCTAAGAGTTCATTTCCCTTTTTATCAATTAATCCACATTTCCCTTTTTTCTTTACCACAGCCACCCCTTCATAGAAAGGGAAGATAAAGTCATATTTTACTTCAAAAACAGAATTTCCTGTAGTATCAATACACCGTAGCTTTCCATTACTGATTACAGTAGCAATCCCTTCACTGAAAGTATTCACACTTTCAAAAGCAGGATTATTTGGAATGAGCCAATGCCATTTTTTTGTTTCTTTTGCTTCGAGAATAGGTATTGTAAAAATGAATGCAAATAATAAACTAATTCTTTTCATAGTTAGGGTGGTTTAAGCGATAGGCTTTTTTCAATTGTTTAATGTCTTGATATAACTTTTTTTCTAGAGCATCTTGTGTTCTGAGTGTATTTACCATGTTTTTCCAATAAAAACTATGCCTTTTTTGTTCTCGTTTTTCAGACTCTTTGTATCGTTTGTATTCAATGTCTCTTTCTAGGTTTAATAGTTTTTTCCTTTCAAGTAGTGCATTGTGTTCATCTTTTACTTTTTCCAAAATTAGGTTATTCTTAGCAATAATGCTTTGTAATCGCAAAGTGATTGCTCCTTCTAAGAGTTCTTTATAGTCTTTATTCTGTTTCAAGAGTTTCTTATCTCCTTTTCCATTACTTTCGATATGTTTGAATAAAATAGCATTTTGTTTTACTAACTCCTTCATGTTTAGAACAAAGCGATGCCTTTCGTTAATATGTCTTCTTACCGATTTTCGAAAATAGAACTGAAAAACTTTATATTGTAGCTTAATGTATTTTTGTTTTTGATCAATTTCTTGATTCCATGCTTCTAATTGGTCAATAGATTCTAATTTAATATTACAATTAATGCGTTTTTCAATCAACTCATTTTGTGCTATTTGGTAAGTATTAATTTTTTTGAGGTGCTTATATAGAGTATCTTGTTCTTGTTGAATAAGAGTGGACAAAAACTGAATTGTGTCATAAATCTTAGCAATTTTATGAAGGTTTTCTTTTACATTTTCTTCATATCGCTGAATGTTACTATTTCTTTGTTGAGGAGTTAGGTGTTTTTTGAAGGTAGTATAATGTCCATAAGTAAGTATTACATCCTGTTGTCTATTAATCCCTTTTTTCAAGCGTTTATTAGAGCGTTCTTTTCGGTTTACTTCAATTTCTCCACCTCTTAATATTCTAGAAGCCCAAGTATAATCCCTTTTGTTGGGAGTCATGATTTTCTTATTTCTAACTTTATTTTTGTGTACAATAATACCATTCAATTGATGATAATTGTTTCGTGTTTTTCTGAAAAACTCATTACTTTTTTTGAGATGATAATGACTTTGTGTCATGTATTCTAATTTTTGTAAAGTATCATACTTTAAACTTTGAGCCTTTTGGTACAGATGATACCCATACTTACCATGAGCATATGCCACAAAGGATGTGTTTTGTGTATTTTCTAATACACCTTGTTCTCCCATCTCAATATTTTGAAGTATTTCAGTTTTTTCATAAAAAGGCTGAAAAGCATAAAAGTCTGTTTCTACTTCTGTTGTTTCTTGAGTGTAGGTTTGAATACTATCTTTTCCTAATTCAAAAATAGAGTAGGGGATGGTATCTTTTAAAAATTGCCACTGACTTGTAATAGGAAAGTTATGTTGAATGAAAAATTTAGGCTTTGCTAAGAAAAAGTCGTCATTTTTTTCTGCTACAAACTCATACTGATTGTGGGTATAAGGGACATTTGCTTTGTCAAATAAGAATGCATCAAATTTGTTTTCTTTTTTGCTAAGATAGCCAGAAGCTTTGGTGAGGTCAGCTAACTTCCAAGTAGAATCTATCAAAACTACATTCCAAGTATGGTTAGGGTAGGCATGATTTTCTGAGATTTTAAAGTAAGGATCAATGGAATACCCCTTGATACTAATGCAAGGGATATTTTGACTTTTGCACAAAGCTTGAAATAATGCTGTGTATTCCTGAGAAGTTGCCTTTTTCTTTCGAATTATTTGTTGAGGATGATGAGTTTTTTGTTGAAGCTTTTGCCAAGCTTTGATATCATATTCAATGTTTCTTGCAATCCAATCATAGAAGTGATACACTTTTTGAAAGTCAGAAGTATCATTTTGGGTAAGCTCATTTCCCAAACGATCTATACTTCCAGCCCTTAATCCAAAAGACCAACCTAAACATATAATCAATAACCAAAACCCTTTCATTACTTCATGATTTTTTGAAGAAAGGCATTTAATTCTTTTTTGTCAATAATTTGATGAGAAAGCGAAAGAGAAACATCTTGACTACTTGTAAAGTCTGATTTTCCTACAAAATACTCATTACCATCTTCTCCAATTCCAATGAGTGTTAGTTTTTTGTTTTTGGGTACATTATCAAATTTTCCATTAGTATTATGTATTATACTAAGTCCATTGGTTCCTTTTGAAATTATGAAATAATCAAGGTTTGAATCTCCTTGTTTTTCTATTTCCACTTCAACAGTTGCTTGACTATTGATTAGTTGTCCTGTCATTATCCAACCAAAATCATCAAAATAGCAAATATGATAATCTTTCTTTTCTTTTTTCCATTTGTTCAATGTTTCTTCCCCTTTCATTGCCAATAAAGCCTCTTCTACAGAGGTTGGTTCACGACTATCCAAGTCAATTTTTTCTTCCTCAGAAATATACTTTTTCCATTTATAGTTATCATTTGCACTAACTAAGGAGGAAAGCTGAGTATTTTTAAATGTTTTTCGAGGGAATAAAACGACAGCATCCTTTTTTAGACTAAGAACTTTTCCTGTGCTTACTTCAGTAGCCTTTATCCAAATAATTCCATCAGTAGAAAATGTATTTTTTTTATATTGGGTGGAGATTTTTGCTTTAACAATACTTACCAAATCAACATAAGTTCTTAGTTCTATTTGTACTTTTCCGTCACAGTCAAAAGCATTAGGAGGGAATTGAACTTGTATTTTGTCTCTACTAGCAATCACTGAATATTCTTCTTTGCTTGGTTGAATCTTAAAACGTTCTGTTGGTACTTGGATGGTTGAAAAAGGATTCCATGTGTTAGAAACTTCAACAACCTCTTCACTTACCCAAACACTATCTCTATTAACTTCTGATTTTTGTTTACGAATTTTGATTTGATGAACGTTTGTTTTTCCCTCTTCTTTAGCTTTCTCAGTTTCTATTTTCTTTTTTTGAGGAGTTTCTTGTATAGGCTGAGTAATTATCTGGTTGGTATCTACTGTTTCTACTGGAGAAGTTGGTGGAACAATTTTCTGCTTTTCAGGTTGATTCAACCAAAAATAAGAAGCTGTAGCAATCATTCCCACAATCACAGAACCACCTATAGTTTTTAATAAAGAACTACTTCCTGTTCCTGTAGTAGGAGAAGTGTTTGGTTGATTAGGAGTATTATCTGGAGTTTCAGGATTTTGCCCATCAGTAGAAAACTCTCCTTGTACAGACTGAATGGCAGACAAAAAAGCCATTCTTTGTACACGCTGTGTCAATGCTTTTTGGAGTTCTACTTCTTCTTTTAAGGCATTATCTTGATTGACTTGTTGCTCAAAAGCTTGTGTTTCTGTTTCAGAAAGCTCTCCCAATAAATATTTTTCTATTTTTTCAGTAGTAGTCATATTGGAAGATTTTATTGAGCAATTAAGTATTGTTTAGCCATTTTCTTGGCACGTTCAAGGCATTTGAACTTTTGATTTTTCGCACTTCTGTCATTTGAATAATTTAGCTCAGAAGCTATTTCACTCATAGACATTTTTTGATAATAAAATAAACTGAGTACTTGTTTGCATTTATCTCCCAATTGCTCCATGATTTCGTCCAAGAAACCAAATTTTTCTTCTTTTTCCAGGTGAGCTTCTACATCATCTTCGGCAATAAGTAGTTGTTCTTTTTCCTCTGTTAAAAATGTACTTTTTTTATTTTTAGAATTTCTACTTTCATTCCTCCATAAATTATGACAAACACTATGTAAATAAGTACTAATCTTAGAACTTAATTGAAAACTAGTATCTTGAGTTTTCTCAAAAAAGATTACTAATGCTTCCTGAAAAATATCTTGTGCCTTTTCAGTAGAGCCTCCACTATTTATAATTAGACGTTCTATACTTGGAAAGCCTTTGTACAATTCTCTAAGAGCAGGAGTGTGCTTTCCTTCTTGTAGAAGTTTTAAAATTTGTTGGTCTTCCATAGTTTTTTAGGGTTTACAATCTAATGTAGTATGTATGAGGAAGTAATTCAGTAATTTTTTCATATTCAAGCTCAAGATGTATATTATCTGTTAAGTCAAGCTTTTCTAACTTTCTTAAGTTTTCGATTCCAGGAGGCAAGGTTGATAAGTTATTTTTATACAAATTAAGCTCTTGCATATTTTTAAGTTTCCAAATCTTTTGGGGTATTGAAATCAGTTGATTCTCTCCCAAATTAAGAAACTTCATATTCGTTAGTTTGCCAATGCTTTTGGGAAGTGTTTTGAGTTTGTTTTTACATACATTCAACTCTTCTAATGCTTTAAGTTTACCAATGCTTTTGGGTAATGCCAATAGTTGATTGTTTGCTACATTTAGTTTGTTGATTTTTTTTAAATTCCCAATTTCCTTTGGTAGGGAAGAAATGGCATTATTTTGAGCATCAAATTCTTCTAAATTAATGAGATTTCCAATTCCCGAAGGTAATGTGGATAATTGGTTTTCTGCTACATTCAAATAGTGTAGATTTTGAAGATTTCCGATGTTTTGAGGCAGTACTTTGAAATCATTACCAGCAATATCCAGCGACACCAAGTTGGTTAAACTTCCAATCTCTTCTGGTAATGTGGATAACTCATTATCTGCTAATGATAGTTTTTGAAGGTTTTTGAGCTCTCCAATACTCTTGGGTAATTTTGAAATCTTATTGGCTACCAAGTCAAGCTCTTGCAAGTTTTTAAGCTTCCCAATATTTTCTGGTAAAATAGTGATTTGCTGAAAAGATAAACTAAGTTTGTACACATTTTGAGGATCATTAATTGCATCCTCCAGAGAATAATAAGTTTTTTTATCTTCTAGTTCTTTTGGTGTTAATAACCCCTCCTGTCCATAACCCGATAAGACAGTTAATAGAATACTAAATAAGAATAGAATCTGGTGTTTTCTCATGTGTTTTCATTTTGAAGTTTATTCAAATATCACTTTTTCTCCAAAAGCTGTTTTTAGCTTATTTTTTTCCTCTGCATTGATTGGATTACCTTTCAGCTCAATTTTAGTTAATTCAGTAAAAGTTAATACAGCTTGAGGAAGTGTGGTTAATTGATTTTGACACAAGTTCAATCTTTGAATTTTGGTAAGTTCCCCAAAAGTTAAAGGCAAGAACTTTAGTTGATTTTCACTTAAATCAAGTGATTGTAAATTTTTTAGATTGCTAAAATTTGTAGGTAATGTGATCAGTTGATTTTTGCTTATGTACAAACAATGTAATCCATTAAGCTTTCCAATACTTTCTGGTAGCTGTGTTAGTTGATTGTTTGATAAATAAAGCATTTCCAGTTTTTTGAGCTTAATAATATTTTTTGGTAATACCTTTAGTTGATTATCTGCCAAATAAAGCGTTTGTAAGTTTTTCAATTGTTGAATTGTAGTAGGTAATCCTGTCAATTGGTTGTGTGATAAGTATAGATTTTCTAAAAACTCAAGAGCTCCAAGACTTTTTGGTAAATGAGTCAATTCATTATTTTCCAAATGTAAATCTTCCAAACTAGTGATACTTGTAATGTTTTTAGGTAATACTTTTAGATGATTATTTCCTAAATCAAGAAAGGTTAAGTAATGAAGGTTGATTATACTTTCAGGTAACTTCACTAGTTTATTTCCTGATAAATCTAAAAACTCTAGATTTTCAAGTTCTCCAAAGTTTTTTGGTAATTCTGCTATTTGATTATCTGATAAATCGATTTCCTCAACACTTCTAAGTTTTATAATGCTTTCAGGTAATGAATCAATTTGATTATTTGACAAATCTAAGAAATGAAGATTTTTAAGAGCACCAATACTATCAGGTAATGAATTAATCTTATTACCTGTCAATTCTACTTCTTCTAAATTAACAAGTTTTGTAATGCTATCAGGTAATGAATTAATTTGGTTATAAGCAGCAAATAGTACTGCTAGTTTCTTTATTGATGTTATGCTTTCAGGTAAGTTTGTTAACTTATTATCAGAAACATTTAGAAGCTCTAACTTTTTTAAGTTTCCAATATCCTGAGGCAATTCTGTCAACTCATTCTTAATTAACTCTAGCTCTTCTAGAGAATCTAGTTTTATAAAATTTGGTGGTAGTGATGATATCTTATTATCTGAAAGATAAAGTATACGAAGCTTTTGTAGTTTCTCAATACTATCAGGCAATGCTGTTAACTGATTGTCTGTGATGTAAAGTTCTTCCAAATTAGGAAGGTTGAGAATTGATGGAGGAATTTCTGTGAAATTATTATTACTCAGTTCTAGTACTTGTAATTTGACAAGGTTTTTAAAACTTTCAGGAAAGTCAGTTGATAGTTGATTGAGTGTCAAATAAAGTTCTTGTAAATTAGTAAGCTCCCCAATATTATCTGGTAATTCACTTAAATTGCTATATAATAATTCAAGCTTATAAACTTCATTTGGTACCTTAAAAGCCTCTTCAAGTGAGGTATACATCTTTTTTTCTTCCAACTCTTTTTTTGTCAATAAGGTTATTTGTCCATAGGACAAAAAGCTACTTGTTAGTAGTAAAAAAAGGGTAAATGAGAGTTGGGCAGTCTTCATTGAATAAAATGGCTTGTGGTAATAAAGAATATATAAATAAAAATGACCTTCTCATAATAGAAGGTCATTTTTTTCTACACACTATGATCACTTATTGCCAAATAACAGAAATTTGATTCTTATTTCACAGAAACAGCCTCTTTATACATTTCTCTGATCTTGTCTTCTGTCTCTTGTATCTCCTGTTCAGTAGTACCATCTATTTGTGCTAATAACTTTGTAAATTCTACTACTTTGTTTAACAACTTTTCATCTTGATCTTTTACTGCTTTTGCATAGTTGTATTCTATGATTTCAACAAATTTACCTTGTACTAACTCATATTTTGCAAGTTCAGTACTTTCCATGTTTTTATGATATTTCATGAAATTTTTAGAAAAATCAATTGTTAATGGATTATCAAGATCATTTGAATCACTATTTACACAATAGATGAATAAATCATAAGAATTATTCAAATCTAGTGTTTTGTACTCCTTATTGTATTCTGAAATTACATCTAGTGCCTTGTCTTCTTCTCCCTCCTGAAAACATGTGATGATATACTCAACTAAAAACTTTTTATCCCTATTTCCACTCTCATACTTTTTGTTTGATTGATATAGTGGAGAGAGTTCTGGGTTTAAAACCACTTTTCCCAATTGTATGAATGCATCAGGCTCTGTAACTGCTCCTGTCTGTTTTTTGACCACTTCTCCATCTCCATCTATAAATAATAAAGTAGGATAAGCTTCAACACGATACATTGAACCAAAAACATCCCCACCTGCAGATTCCATATCAATTTTGTAATTGATGAAGTTTTTATTGTAATACTTTCCTACTTCCTCATTTGTAAATATTCGTCCACTCATGTATTTACATGGTCCACACCAAGTAGCATATGCATCTACAAAAATTAACTTGTTTTCTTTTTTAGCTTTAGCTTTTACTTCTCCCCAACTAGTATGTTCAAAATCGATTTGTGCAAATAATTGTCCCAAACCTAATATCAAACCAATAGCAAATAATGATATCTTTTTCATAAGCAATAATTTAAATTATTTATTCTTTAATAGCGTAAACTCAAAAAGGTTACCCATCGTTCTTGAAAAAAAATAAAAATTAAAAAAAGGTCACTCTTTTAGAGTAACCTTTCTTTATCTTGAATTATAGTAATTCAATTTTTTCTCCCACACTATTTTTGATTACAAAGGTAGTTAGACTAAGAGAACTATCCGTTTGAATCTTAATCCATTTTTTGTACTTAAAGAACCATTTCAAGCGAAGAGAAATCATCCCTTTGGTAAAGTAAGCACTTAGGTATGGGTGCAAAATAAGCGTTATTTTTTGCTCATTTTGTTTGGTAAAAATGTAATCAATATTGTTTTCAATAGCATCTGCAACCATAATACTTGCAGAAATTTTGCCTGTCCCATTACAATGTGGACAAACCTCACCAGTAGTAATGTTCATTTCTGGACGTACTCTCTGACGAGTAATTTGCATCAACCCAAATTTTGAAAGAGGAAGAATGACGGACTTTGCCTTGTCTTTCTTCATTTCAGCCTTCATGGTGTCATAAACAAGTTTACGATTTTCTGCTTTTCGCATATCAATGAAATCGCAAACTACAATTCCTCCCATATCACGCAAACGCAATTGGCGAGCAATTTCTTTTACTGCTTGTAAGTTTACATGGAGAGCATTAGATTCTTGGTCTGTCTCAATATTTGATTTGTTTCCACTATTTACATCAATTACATGTAAAGCTTCAGTATGTTCAATAATCAAATATCCTCCTCCTGCAACACTTACAGATTTCCCAAATAAACTTTTAAGTTGGCGTTCGATTCCTTTGCTTTCAAAAAGTTTTGTCTTCGAATTGTACAGCTTAACAATTTTTTCTTTGTCTGGAGCAATTTCTTGTACATAGCGTTTTATTTCATCATAGACTATTTCATCATCTACTACAATTGAATCAAAAGACTCATTTAATAAATCGCGTACCATGGCAGAAACTCTACTAACTTCCCCTAAGATTTTCTCTTTCGGTTTTGTGTTTGGAATATTAGCATTTGCTTGCTCCCATTTTGCTACCAGACCTCTTAGGTCTTTGTTTAGCTCTGCAACATCTTTATTTTGGGCTACAGTACGAATAATTACCCCAAACCCTTCTGGTTTGATCGATAAAATTAATCGCTTTAGACGTCTTCTTTCTTCTGCATCATTGATTTTGCGAGATACACTAACTGTATTTGAGAAAGGTACTAATACAATGTATCTACCAGCAAGAGAAATTTCACAAGAAAGACGAGGTCCTTTGGTAGAGATGGGCTCTTTGGCAATTTGCACCATCATCTTTTGATTTTTAGTAAGCACCTGAGAAATTTTCCCTAGCTTATCTATTTCTGGTTCAAACTCAAAGTTTGAAAGTTTTGCAGGAATCTCTTTGCCAGTGAGAAGTCCTTTGGTATACTTATTCAGAGACCTAATTTTGGGCCCTAAGTCTAAGTAGTGCAAGAAAGCATCCTTTTCGTAGCCTACATCTACAAATGCAGCATTTAGTCCCGGAACAACTTTTTTGACTACCCCCAAGTATAAATCGCCAACCGTATAACTCGCTTCTTGATTTTCTACATGGTACTCTATCAGGTCTTTGTCTTTCATAAGGGCGATACGCACACCCTTTTTACCTGTACTGACAATTAGTTCGTTGTTCAATGGCTCTTAAATTAAAAAGATACATATATTATCTGCTTGAACGAGATAAGCTATGTATCTTTAATTTAATAATTTCTAAAAATTAGAAACTACCTCTCTAAACTACTTTTTCTTATGTCTATTTTTTCTAAGACGTTTCTTTCTTTTGTGCGTAGCAATCTTATGTCTTTTTCTTTTCTTTCCGCAAGGCATAATTTTACAATTTTTTTGTGTGAAAATTAATTTAACTCTTTTCGATTCTTCTCAATGACACTTTTGATATACTCATCTTGTACATCAAGTGCTTCAAGCTGATCTAAATATTTTATAGCTTTTGTTGTGTTTTTGACTGATTGATAAGAATCGACCAAATACAATAAAGCTTTTTCATTTTCTGGATTTACAGACACCACAGCCTCAAACTGCTCAATTGCTTTTTCGACTTTCTGTACAGTAAGCATAAACTCACCTAATGTAATTCGAGCTTCTACATGGTTAGGATTTTCTGCTATAATTTCTTTTAGCATATTAATTCCTCCCATTGGTGGAGTCTCTGTATACACCTTAATTACCGCTTTTTTTACTTTGAGATCTGTCCAATCAGGTCTTGTTGCCAATAAGTCATCGAAATAACCCAATGCCTTTTGTCCCATTTCCTTTCGACTTTTTACATTCATGGTTACTTTAAAGGCTCTATATATTCCCAAACCAGCTTTTAGTTTGTTCTTATCAGAATTTTCTAAGATAGCCAACTGCTCAAAGTACTTGGCAGCACTGTCATACTCAAACAATCGTGTATAAATCTCCGCCAATGAATCGGCAAATATAAGTCTTTTTTCCTTAGAAGGAAAACTATTATAGTTGCTTGTCCATTTTTTTATTTTTTCCTGTTCTTCTGGGCTTCCTACACTTTTGTGCATTGCTTGAGAATCATTAGTAGAAGGGGCGGTGTTTTCTGTAACTGAGTTGTTAGTGTTTTTTTCCTCTAACTGTGACTTCTCATTACTTACAACAAATTTAGGTAAGAAGAAAAGTGTAGTTACTAACCCCACTGCCACTACTACGAAAACTGATTGTAATACTGTTCTGTTCATAGTCAGAGGAAAAAGAATTAAAGTTGGTTTACTTTATCACTTGTCTTTACCTTCTCTACAAATACTTTTGAAGGTTTAAAACTAGGGATGTAATGTTCGTCAATTACAATGGCTGTGTTTTTAGAAATGTCACGAGCAATTTTCTTTGCTCTCTTCTTATTCACAAAGCTACCAAACCCTCGAACATAAATGTTCTCTCCCTCTGCAAGAGATTCTTTCACTACGCTAAAAAACGCCTCTACAGTAGCTGTTACATCAGCTTTCTCAATACCAGTCTTCTCTGTAATTTCTGCGATTACTTCTGCCTTTGTCAATGTACTAAAATTTATTGTTATAATTGAATCTGTTTTGCAGTCTATAGTATTAGACTATACAAAGTTATAGCCTGAATGTTGATTTTAAAAACAAAAAGATGAAAATTGAGGTTCTTTTGACGAAAACACACTTTTTTTCGATGATGATAAATGAATTATTCTCAAATCCTTTGATTTTGTGGTATGAACAGAACAAAAGGGATCTTCCTTGGAGAACTACAACTGACCCTTATTATATCTGGTTATCGGAAATTATTCTTCAACAAACAAGGGTGGCTCAAGGACAATCATACTACGAGGATTTTGTAAATTCATATCCTTCTGTTCATGATTTGGCACAAGCTGAAGAAGAGGAAGTTTTGAGAAAATGGCAAGGGTTGGGTTATTATTCAAGAGCAAGAAATTTACACTTTACAGCAAAGTACATCAGTGAAGAATTGAACGGTGTATTTCCTGATACTTATGATAATATTGTAAAATTGAAAGGAGTAGGGGAATACACTGCGGCAGCAATCGCTTCTTTTTCCTTCAATGAAGATGTCGCTGTATTGGATGGAAATGTATATCGTGTATTGAGTCGATATTTTGGAGAAAAAGCAGATATTTCTGCAAGTAAAAGCAAAAAATTTTTTCAAAAACTAGCACAAGAAGCTTTGCCTCAAGGACAAGCAGATATTTATAATCAAGCCATCATGGAGTTTGGTGCATTGCATTGTAAACCACAAAACCCATATTGTGCACTTTGTCCTGTACAAACTTCTTGTTATGCTTTTGACAAAGGAGAACAAGAGAATTTTCCTGTTAAAACCAAGAAAATAAAGATTAAGAAACGTTATTTTCATTATGTGATTTTAGAACAAGAGGGTAAATTTTATTTGAATAAAAGAGTAAAAAAAGGCATTTGGCAAAATCTTTATGATTTCTTCTTAGTTGAGCATAAAAAGGAATTAAATACAGAGGAATTGATGAAAGAATTAATTCAAGAACAAGTTCCTATAGCTAATGCAAAAGTTGTTAAACAGGGAGAACAATATAAACATGTTTTATCTCATCAACATATTTTTGCCCAGTTTTGGCATATCCAATTAGAAAATACTAATTTCAATAAACAGGGGTTAGAATTATTTTCTTACAAAGAAGTAGAAGAGCTTCCTAAACCTATTTTAATAGCAAATCATTTTTCAGAGTTTTTTGAGGAGTAACATCTCAAAAGGGTATTTTTATATGGTGAAATACACAAAAAAACAACAAGGTATTGTTGATTTATTGAAGACGGGAGAGTATAATAATATAGAATTAGCAGAACAACTTGCCAAAGGTCAGCAGATAGATTTTGATAGTTTTTTGGAGGAAATATTTCAAGTCAGTCTGTGGGTCGAAACCTATGATGATGGTTTGGAACGTTATGATTCTCCTAAAAAACAATTAAAATACTTGATGAACTTAGAAAGATTAGATTTGAGTAAAAGTCCTTTAAGGGTATTACCTTCTAATCTTAATATTTTAAAAAACCTCAAAGAATTAAATTTTAGTTGGTCTCATGTCAGAGAGTTGCCAACTAGTATTGGTCAGTTAAAAAATTTAAGAGAATTGTATTTAGCAGGTTCTCATCTTTCAGAACTTCCTTCTACAATTGGAGATTTGGAAAACTTAAGAATATTAAATTTTAGCATTACCAAAATAACAGAACTGCCCACTAGCTTGCAAAAATTAAAAAACTTAGAGCTTTTAAGTTTAGATCAGCTCAATATTCAGTCATTACCAGATTGGGTGCAGAGTTTGAAAAAGTTACAATATCTGTATTTGAATGATACAGGAATCGCAGAGTTACCAGATTGGATTGATCAATTGGTAGACTTAGAATACTTGTATTTAGGTGGAACAAAAATCGAAAAATTACCTTCTAGTGTTGGTGACTTACAACATCTGAAAGGCTTGAGTTTGAATGGGACTTGTGTTCATGAATTGCCCTATACCATTAGTAAATTGAATAAACTAATGAATTTGGAATTAAGAAATACAAACCTAACTCAATTACCTTATTGGGTTGCTGAAATGGAAAACTTAAGGTATTTGGATGTAAGAGGAACGAATTATGATGTAAAATTAATAAAAGAAAAATTACCTCATTGTGATATCTACACCTAATAAGTTTTTATAAAAAGTAGTCTCCACAAATAGACTGCGAAGAAAGAAAGTATATTTGTTATATATTAAAAAACTAAATTAAAATATTATGTCTGTAAACAAAGTAATTTTAATCGGAAACTTAGGAGCTGATCCAGAAGTAAGAGCTTTAGAAAATGGTGTGAAAGTAGCTCGTTTGTCAATAGCAACAACAGAAGTTTATAGAGACAAAACAACTGGAGAGAAAAGAGAAAACACTGAATGGCATCGTGTAGTGGCTTGGAGAGGATTGGCAGAAATTTCAGAAAACTACCTCAAAAAAGGTCATAAGGTGTATGTAGAAGGGAAATTAAGAACATCTTCTTATGAAGATAATGGAATCACAAAGTATTCTACAGAGGTTGTCGCTCAAAATATGACAATGCTTACACCAAGAGATGGTGCAACAAGTCCAACAACTCCTTCTTCTCCAGATAATGTAACTCCTCAACCACCAATTGAGAAATTAATCACTCCAGATGATGACTTACCATTCTAAAGTTTAGAGAAAAGTCAATTAAAATACAGAACACGATTTCAACATGCTTGAAGTCGTGTTTTTTTGCTTTGGTATTATTAGTTAATACTGTATTTTTGATAATTCAAGAAAAATATTCGCACAATGCAACAAGATTTAAGGGTTTACAATACCAAGACACGAAAAAAAGAAGTGTTTAATCCAATTACAGAAGGAAAAGTTGGTATGTATGTCTGCGGTCCTACCGTATATGGTGATGCCCACTTAGGACACGCTCGTCCTGCCATCACTTTTGATATTTTGTACCGTTATTTTAAGTATTTGAAATTTGATGTCTGTTATGTGCGTAATATTACTGATGTTGGGCATTTGGTAGGAGATGCTGATGAAGGTGAAGATAAGATTGCAAAGAAGGCAAGAGAAGAGAAAATTGACCCTTTTGAAATTGCAAAGCAATATACAGAACGCTATCATAGAGATATTTATGCTCTAAATGTTTTGCCTCCAGATGTTGAGCCTCGTGCTACTCAACATATTCAAGAACAAATTGAAGCCACTCAACAAATGATTGATAATGGTTTTGCTTATGAAGTAAATGGTTCTGTTTATTTTGACCTTGAAAAGTATAACGAAAAATATAATTATGGTGAGTTATCTGGTCGTATTTTAGACGAGATGCAGAATAATACTCGTGAACTTGATGGACAATCAGATAAGAAAAATCCTTTGGATTTTGCCTTGTGGAAATTTGCAGAGCCAGAGCATTTAATGAAGTGGGATTCTCCTTGGGGAATTGGTTATCCAGGTTGGCACTTAGAGTGTACAGCTATGAGTACTAAATATTTAGGAAAACATTTTGATATTCATGGAGGAGGACTGGATTTAATGTTTCCTCACCATGAATGTGAAATTGCTCAAGGAAATGCGTGTAATCATGAAGAACCTGCAAACTATTGGATGCATAATAATATGATTACCATCAATGGGCAGAAAATGGGTAAATCATTAGGAAACTTCATCACATTAGAAGAAATCTATAATGGTGACCATAAATTATTGGAAAATAAGTATTCTCCAATGACTGTTCGTTTCTTTATTCTTCAAGCTCAATATAGAAGTACATTGGATTTTTCAAATGATGCTTTGGGAGCAGCTAAGAAAGGTTTCAACAAATTGATGAATGCATTGAGAGCTTTAGAAGGTTTTGAATACATTCATAATGGAGAAGAGACAAATGAGAAACAAGAAAAAGTGATTGATTCTGCTGTAAATGGTTGTTTGAGAGCAATGAATGATGATATGAACACTGCTGTTGTAATTTCTCATTTATTTAAGCTTACAAAAATCATCAATCAAATTAATATGAATACGCTTCCTATTGGAGCTCTTTCAGCAGAAAAATTTGAATTGATGAAAACAACATTCATCACATTCACCAAAGATATTTTGGGTCTAAAAGATGAGATGCCTACTGATTTATTACCATCTATTTATAATGCATTAGAGCGTTATAAAACTGCAAAAGAGGTAAAAGATTATGATAGTGTTGATGCTATTAGAGCAGAATTGAAAGAAATTTCAATTGTAGTAAAAGATATGAAACATAAAATTGATTGGGCTTATGAAGAATAGTATTTTATCAGCAATTGCAATATTTGTTTTGCTATGTTCTTGTGGTAATAATACGACAAGTAGTAGTACTATAAGCACACAAACTGGCACTAGTCAAGCTCAACCAAAGAAAGAGAAATTTGTTCCTGTTTTCTCACAAGATTCAGCTTTTCGCTTTATTGAAAAGCAAGTGGCTTTTGGTCCTAGAGTTCCAAATACTCCAGAACATATAGCGTGTGGAGACTATCTTATCAATAAATTAAAAGAAGTAGGATCAGAAGTAACAGTACAAGATTTTACAGCTTTTTCTTTTGATAACAAAGAGCTTGTTTTGAGAAATATTGTAGGAAGTGTAAATCCTGAAATGAAAAAACGTGTATTGTTAGCTGCTCACTGGGATACTCGTCCTTTTGCAGACCAAGAACCAGATGAAAACAAACATCATGAACCAATTGATGGTGCAAATGATGGAGCAAGTGGAGTTGGAGTATTGATTGAAGTATTGAGAGTAGCTCAGTTATACAAAGATTCTTTAAATGTGGGTGTAGATGTGATTTTCTATGATGGAGAAGATTATGGACAACCTCATTTTTATGATAGACCTGGAGGTTATGATATGAAGTCATGGTGTTTAGGTTCTCAATATTGGGCAAACAAACATCATAAAGAAGGTTATCATGCTTATTATGGAATTTTGTTAGATATGATTGGTGCAAAGAACGCTCGTTTTTATCACGAAGGACTTTCTGAAAAAAAGGCATCAGGTATTCTAAAGAAAGTTTGGAAAGCTGGACATGAAGCTGGTTATGGAGAGTATTTTGTCTATAAGCCAAGTCCAGAAATTACAGATGATCATGTATACATGAATCAAGCAGGAATTCCTACAATTGATATTATTGATTATCAACCTACAGAAGGCTCTGGGTATTTCTGTGAAGCATGGCATACCCATGATGATAATATGAGTGTCATTGATAAAAACTCTTTGGAAGCAGTAGGGCAAACATTAATAAGAACATTGTTTTTGGAGAAATAGATAAAAGTCATTTTGCTTAACAAAATTGATAAAACAAAAAGAGTAACTCTAAGAGCTACTCTTTTTGTTTTTAGGATAGAGAGATGTATTTATTTTTTGATACAAATTTCATATCTCATATTTTTTAATTCTTGATTAATCTCTTCATAATTAAGCTTACCATTAAACTTAAGGATAACAATTGTTTTTCCTCCATCAAAACTGGAATCAAAAATTTTAACTTCAATATCTGATTTATCATATTCATGAAGTAAAAGATCATTTTGATAAACTCTTAGTGAGAATTTATCCATGTTTGCAATTTTATTACTTAGGGTAGTTTGGAGTTCTGTATCGTTTGTGACAGACCCTCCTACAACAAAATCAATTCCAAAGTAACCAGTTGATGTCTGGTAATATGAATATCGTGGGATATTGTTTAAATCAATGTCATTATCTTTTGGGAACTTTTTTCCTGTTGGAGTAGAGAATGAAAAACCAACTTCATTAAAAATAGCTACCCAATCTTGAGTTGAAACACCAGAACCTACAGTTCTATTTTCTGCACGTCCATCTGGAACCTTGTAATAGTTTGCAATATTTCCTTGATTCCACCAAGAAGCGTTATCACTACCATAGCAGTTATAGAAATCTACATTTGCCCCGATACCACTTAATAACACAAAGTTTGAGTTTGAAAGGAATAAAGTATCACCTTTTAATCGCAAAGATTGAATTTCATTTTGAGGGTTTGCATCAGCATCATCCACATTAGCCACACTCATTGCGTATTTTGCTGTATCAGATGTACTTGAATGAATAGCATAAGGAACAGAAATAAATTGAGTTACTCCCATTTCGATGTAATTATTTCCTCCTTCCAAATCAATTTCTGTTTTTAGGAAATAAGAATCACTTCCCCAATCAATTGTTGAAAAATCACCAATTGAAACATCAGGCCCCCCAATCTTTACACTTACTACTCCAAAATTATCTGTAGTAACTGTATAATCTCCTTGATGAACATTTTGTCCATTAGTAGTGCCTTTCAAAATAGAAAGTCTTAATCCTATTTCAGTATTTGAAACAATAGTACCAGCCTCATCTCTAATAACAGCTTGGTAATTAAACATATTTGGAGTTTGTGCAAATGTTGTCAAAGTCATTAACAACAAAACAAAAGTCATAATTCTATTTGTCATGATAGGGTATTTATTTTCTAATAATTTTAAAAGTTTGAGAATGCTTATTATCGTCACTTATGATGTTGACAAAGTATATTCCAGTAGGGTATTTTTCAAAATGTAAGTTTGTACCAGATACAACTTCTTGTTTACTCAATAGTACTCTTCCTTGTGCATCGGATAGACTAAAGGAAAAATTTCCTGTTACTTTTGAGTTCAATATGACATAATTAGAAGTTGGATTTGGAAATACATCATAAGTAAATACTTCACCATCATTTACAGAAGTCACTACCAATTCAATTCCTTGTTGGAATCCTTGAGAAGTTGTTCCTCCATTTCCTGTGTGAGTATTAATAACAGGTTCTCCTATGGTAATACTGACTGTTGCAGAATTATTATAGGTTTCTCCTCCTGAGCTAACAACTGTTTGAGCATTCAAAGATAATCCCAAACCAAGTGCTACACCCGTTAAAAGTTGTTTCATATAAAAAACATTAAGTTAAAAACTATATAATTTAGATTAATACAAAGTATTAAATAATCTCTGCAAGATATTAATTGTGAGTAGATTATACAACTATGATTAGTTTAATCAATTATAATGTTTGTATGGCTTTTTATTGCCTCTGGAATGCTTTTGACCTGTGTCCCTCTTAAATCCAATATGGTTAGTTTTGAAAGATTTTGAATACTTGTAGGGATTTCTTTTATGTGAGTTCTACTTAGATTTAGTTCTTTTAACTCTGTAAGTTGTTCTATTTCTTCTGGAATTTCTTCTATTTGGGTATTACTTAAATCCAGTTTCCATAAATTTTTCAGAGTGCTTATATCCTTTGGAAACTTGGTGATTTGGCTGCCACTAAAATCCCAATTTCCCAACTCATCACGATATTGTATACTATTAGGCAATTCTGTGATTGGAGTATTACTTAGGTTTAAATAAAGTAATCTAGGAAGCAGTTGAATCTCCTCTGAAATTTTTTTGATTGGAGTATTACTTAAATCCAATGATGATAAATGTGTAAAGTTTCGTAAACTTTTAGAAACATCATTAATTGAAGTATTACTTAGGTCAAGTTTCCACAAATTATCAAAACCTTGTATATTTTTGGGTAGTTCTGTGATTTGAGTACTACCTAATTCTAATACACTTAAATTATTAAGGTTTTGTAGATGTGTAGGGAATTCTGTGATTGGTGTTTCATTTAAATTTAATTCCCTTAATTGTTCAAGATTTTGTAGGTATATAGGAAGTTCGGTTATTTGAGTTCCATTCAAACTCAGTTTATCTAAGTTTTGAAGAGATTGTATATCCTCAGAGATTTCATGAATTTGAGTGTTATTTAGGTGTAAACTATCAAGATTTTCAATGTTGAATACATTGATTGGTATTTGTGTAATGGGAGTTCCACTCAAATCCAAAACACGAAGTTTCTGAAGGTGTTGTATACTCTTAGGAATTTCTGTGATTTGAGTGTCTCCTAAGTATAAATAGCTCAAGTTTGGGAAATATTCAATAGTATTTGGAAGCTCTTTGATGTTGGTGTTACTAAAGTTTAAACTCCAAATATTTGTAAGACCTCCTATGTGTTTCGGAAATTTTGTAATTTGTGTATTGCTTAGGTCTAACTCTCCAAGACTAATAAGACTTTTTATACTTTCTGGAATTTCTGCTATTTGAGTATTACTTAATCCCAAAGATTCAATTTCTGTAAGGTTTTGTATGTGTTTCGGAAATTCAGTGATTTGGGTACCATCTAAATATAGTGTACCAAGGTTTTTAAAATTTTGTATGTATTGAGGGATTTCCTTGATTTGGGTGTTGCGTAAATCTAGTATTCTTAATTTTTTGAGATTTTTTATACTTTCTGGAAACTCATTAAGTTGAGTGTTATTCAATTCTAAAACACCAATATTTTCAAAATTTTGTATGTACTGAGGGAGTTTTGTGATTTGAGTATTGTTGAGGTACAATAAATGAATTTGAATAAGATTTTGCAGATGTACAGGAAGTTCAGTTATTTGAGTTCCACTTAAATCTAAAGCTTGAAGCTTTTTGAAGTTTTGTATGTATTGAGGAACTTCTTTTATAGGGGTATTTTCTAATGTTAGATGAGTTAAGTTTTTAAAGTTTTGTATACTCACTGGTATTTTTGTGAGATGAGTATTTCCTAAATAAATATGTTCACATTTTTTTATATTTTGAATCCCTGTTTTTATCTCACTGTTGCTTAATTTTTTAATGTTTTTATATTTTTGTTTTTTTCCTATTACTCCAAAAGTTCCCCACCAAAAACTAAATTCAAAAACCTCTTCAATAAACTCATCAAAATCAATATTTAGTCCAAGACATAGTTGTCTAGTAAGTTCTATATTTACTTCATCTGTTGCTTCAATAAGTGTGATTATCTTCTCTTCTTCTTCTGTATATTTTCTCATAATAGATTAGTTTAGTAAATAGAATATAACACTTTTTATCTTGTGAAGTATGTGAAACAACCTTTATTGTACTTTTTCTCTAAGTATTATAAAATGATGTCTAAAATCATTATTTTGTAATGTTATTTAAAACAATAGGTTATTTCTGATTCTTATGAAAAAGCATTTATTATTGATTTTCATTTTTTTAAGTTCTATTCAACTTTTTGCACAATTAGATAAAACATTTTGGTTTGCAGTGCCAGAAGTGACAGAGCTACACGCAGATAGACCAATTTTACTACAATTGGCTGCAAATGATAAGGAAAGTACTGTTATTGTTTCTGTTCCTGCTAATCCTAATTTTACTCCTTTAGAAATTGTACTAGAACCTAATACTCTTGAGACAATAGATTTATCAGAGTTTATTGATGTATTGGAAAATAGAGCCCCTGATAGTATCACAAATAAAGGGCTTTTGATAGAAGCATCAGAAAAAATAACTGCTTATTACGAAGTACGTGGAACTTCAGGAGGATCTGTAAACAACACAGACATTTTTGCTTTGAAGGGAGAAAATGCTTTGGGAATGAATTTTTATTTACCCTTTCAAAACCAATTGGATAATAATCATTCTTATTATGGTCGAGATGGTTGGTCTTCGGCTGATATTGTTGCTACAGAAGATAATACAATTATAGAAATTACACCTACTGAAAATGCTGTAGGACATCCAAAAGGAGAGACTTTTTCAATCACATTGCAGAAGGGACAAACCTATTCTTTGAGAGCTGATGGACAGTATTCTGCTGATCATTTGGTTGGTACCAAAATCACTTCGAATAAGAATATTGCAGTGACAATAAAAGATGACTCAATTGTTGAGAATTATGGGTTTCATCAACACCGTACTGCTTCAGATGATATAGAAACTGAGGTTAAGTTTGTAAAACCTCATCCAGTAGACTGGTATCCAGCTTCCGATTTGGTAGGTGATCAGCTAATTCCTGTACGAGTTATTGGTACAAAGTATATTTTAGCAGAAGGAATTGTTTATGTACTTGCCACTGAAGATAGTACAGAAATTCAAGTAAAGGGAGAAGTAGTTGTAACATTGAATGAGGGAGAACAAAAACCAATTTATTTAACAGAAGAACCAACATATATTGAAAGTTCTAAACCTGTATATGCTTTGCATGTAATTGAACAAAATCAAGAATATGGAGGAGCAATTGTTCCACCCATTCAGTGTACAGGTTCAAGAAAAGTAAGTTTTGTACGTCCTTTTAGTGATGGCTTTGAATTGACTGTGTTGATTAAAAGTGGAGGTGAAGATGGTTTCTATGTGAATGGTAAAAAGAGTACAAGTCTTGTAGCAAGTAATTTCAATGAAGTTCCTAATACTAATGGTGAATGGCTATATGCAAGGAGAGACTTATTTGAATTAGAAGAAGGAAAAGCAAATTTTATAGAAAATAAAGGCCGTGAATTTCATTTAGGAATCAATAGCAGAACAACAGGAGGTTCATTTTATGGTTATTTTTCGAATTTTGGAAACCTCGATTTAGGAGTAGATGTAGTGGCTTGTCAAGGAGATGATGTTGAAATTTCAGCAGGAGAAGGAAGAGATACTTATTTATGGAGTACAGGAGAAACAACTTCATCTATTGAAATACCTTCAGAAGAAGAAATTAAAGATTCTATTATTTGGGTAAAAGTTACAGAAGGTAGGTGTGTAGCAGAAGATACTGTATTAGTCTCTGTTGGAGAAGCAGTTAGAGATGTAGAGCTAATAGAAGAAATTGAATTATGTGAGCAAGATAGTTTGCTGATTGAACTTCCAGAGAGATATACTTATTCATGGAATACAGGAGATACTACAGCTAGTTACGTGGTTCAAAAAAATGGTTGGCATATTGTGGAAGCAACAAGTAAAGATGGTTGTACATTGATTGATTCATTGCTTGCAGGTGTGGTTCCTCTTCCTGTAGTAGATCTTGGTAATGATACATTAATTTGCGAAGATGCAGAGTTAACAATTCGTCTTGCAGAGGGTTATAATGTTTATGATTGGAATAATGGAACCTCTAGTAATGTATTAAGCATTTCTGAACCAGGTACATATGATGTCTATGTAATGACTCGAACTTCTGAAAAAATTTGTGGAACAGATGAAGATGCAATCACAGTAGATTATTGGGAAGTAGAAACTTATAATGTACTTACACCAAATGGTGATGGAGTGAATGATGTATTTGTAGCAGAGGGAATAGAAGATGGAGGAAACTGGACATTAGATGTCTATAACCGTTGGGGTAAACATGTTTATCACAAAGAACAATATGATAATACATGGACAGGTGAAGATTTGATAGAAGGTACTTATTATTTCAATTTGAATGAAAAAGAAAATGCTAGTTGTAATCAATTCAATAGCTGGATACAAATCATACGATAGATGAAAAAAGTACTAATTACAGGAGGAACCGGACTTGTTGGACAAGAAATCACAAAACTATTATTAGCAAAAGGGTACAGTGTTTCTTTTTTAAGTCGAACAGCTGGCAAAACTGCTGAAGGTATCACCAAATACAAATGGGATGTTTCTCAAGGTAAGATTGATGAAAAAGCATTTGAAGGGATTGATACTCTTATTCATCTTGCAGGAACCAATGTAGGAGGTGGACGATGGACAGATAAATACAAAAAAGACATTTATGATAGTAGAATTGATTCTACTCGTCTTCTTTTTGAAACACTTCAATCAATCGATCATGAAGTAAAAACAGTACTTTTTGCTTCTGCAATTGGTATTTATGGTATGACGGAAGAATCCACTTTATTTACTGAGACCAGCCCTTTTGCTGATGACTTTTTAGCAGAAGTAACCAAAGATTGGGAGAAAGAAATGGATGCTTTTGATGGACTTGTACTTAGAACAGTTCGCTTCAGAATTGGAGTCGTCTTGAGTGAGAAAAGTGGTGCTTTGCCACAAATGATGCAACCAATTCGTTGGGGAGCTGGCGCTGCTCTAGGAAGTGGAAAACAATATTTATCTTGGATTCATCTTACAGACTTGGCAAGAATGTTTGTAGAAGCAATTGATGAAGTGAGATTTCAAGGTGCTTATAATGCCGTTGCGTCTCAACCTGTTACTAATAAAGAATTAACAAAAGCAATTGCCAAACAAATGAAAAAACCTGTGTTTTTGCCAAATGTACCAGGTTTTGTATTAAAATTGATGCTAGGTGAAATGGGAAGTTTGGCAATCTTGGGAAGTAATATTGGAAATCAAAAGATTAAAGATGTAGGCTTTCAATTTGAATATGATGATTTAACGCAATCCCTAAAAAAGTTAATAAATAATTAAAAACTTATGTAACTTTTTGTTTTGAGCTTCCGTTATAAAGGTATGCATGCATAACAAAGTGTGCAAAATCACACCTTCCGATTTTTTAACTTATTTTTTCAAAACTAGGAAGTGATTTAAAGTTTTATATGAGGACAACAACAAATATGACAATCTACTTTTTACAATTTTTATAACACCCTAAATATCATCTCTTATTAATTAATAATAAGGGAAAGACTTTAAATCACTTCAAATCATTATAAGACAGTAGATACAACTTTTTCATTTTTGAGTTATCTACTGTTTTTTGTTTTATGTTTCACCAAAAAAAGAAAGATTATGAGTACAAACAATAAGATTCAACAAGCATTTCAGCACAAATCATGGAATGATATCAAAACAGAAGATTCTTGGGCTATTTTTAAAATTATGGCAGAATTTGTAGAAGGTTTTGAAAAACTAAAGCAAATTGGTCCTTGTGTTTCTATTTTTGGTTCTGCTCGTACAAAGCCAGAACATCCTTATTATGCTTTGGCAGAAGATGTTGCTAGAGGGCTTGTACAATCAGGATATGGAGTGATTACTGGAGGTGGACCCGGAATCATGGAAGCAGGTAATAAAGGAGCAAAGGAAATGGGTGGTCGTTCTGTAGGACTAAACATTGAGTTACCTTTTGAGCAAAATGGGAATATGTATATAGACCATGACAAATTTTTAAACTTTAGGTACTTTTTTGTCCGCAAAGTAGTATTCATGCGTTATTCACAAGGATTTGTGGTAATGCCAGGTGGAATGGGTACTTTGGATGAATTATTTGAAGCAATTACATTGGTACAAACAGGCAAAACAGGAAAGTTTCCAATTGTTTTGGTTGGTAAAGAATATTGGTCTGGCTTGGTTGACTGGATCAAAAATGTAATGTTGGTTGAGAAAAACATAAGTCCAGAAGATATTTACTTATTTAAAGTAGTAGATACAGCAGAAGAAGCTGTAGAAATTATTGACGAATTCTACTCTAAACACATGATGAAACCTAACTTCTAAAAACACATTGACAACTTTTTCAAAAACTATTGGGCTGTATAGAAACAAAAGCCCAATAGTTTTTTTATTTTTAGGAAGATTTTTGTTCTCAAAAGCATGAATAAAGAAATATACACTTCTATTTTTTCAAAAAAGCAAAACCATAAAAAGGGCTTTGCTATTTTACTAGACCCTGACAATATTAGTATTGAACAAGTAAAGGTGATCATTGACAAAGCCGAAAAAGGAACTGTAGACTACTTTTTGGTAGGAGGAAGTATTATTTTGGATATGCTTCATTTTCAAGAATTAGTTGTGTTTCTCAAAAACAATACACAAATTCCTGTCGTTCTTTTTCCAGGAAACCTCCAACAAATTCATCAAGAAGCTGATGCCTTATTATTACTTTCTTTAATTTCTGGAAGAAACCCTGAGCTTTTGATTGGGCAACATGTTCTAGCAGCTCCAATGCTCAAAAAAAGTAAACTAGAAGTTATTCCCACAGCTTATTTATTAATTGATGGAGGTAAAGAGACAGCTGTTACTTATATGAGTAATACCAAACCCATTCCTGCTAATAAACCTGAAATTGCTATTTCAACAGCAATGGCTGGCGAGTTATTAGGACTTCAATTATTATATGTAGAGACAGGAAGTGGTGCAGATTCTTCTGTACCTGTAAATATTATCAAGGGATTGAGTAGAGAAATAGACATTCCTTTGATTGTAGGAGGAGGGATTAGAGATGTGAAAACAGCTCAAATGCTTTTGGAAAATGGAGCAGATATTGTCGTAGTTGGCAATCATATTGAAGAAAATATTGATTTTATTGAAGAAATGAGCCAAATGATGGAACATATTCATTCATAATTACATAAAAGATCTAATAAATACTTTAAAATACATCATAACGATTCAAAGAATATGAAATTTTTAAAAATCTCTTTGTACACAATTTTAGGATTGTTCGCTGTTCTTTTGCTAGCAGCCTTTTTAGTCCCAATTTTATTTAAAGACACTATCAAACAAAAGATTGATGCAAGTGTTGCAGAGTCTGTAGATGCAAAAGTCTATTTTGATGCAGATAGGTTCAACTTATCATTGTTTCAAAACTTTCCAAGCCTTACCATTTCTATGGAAGAGTTTGGAGTAGCTAATAATGCTCCATTTGAAGGAGACACATTGGTTGCTGTACAGTCATTCGAGGTGAGTGTAGATGTGATGAGTGCTCTTTTTGGAGACCAAATCAAAGTAAATGGAGTTTATTTAAATAACCCTAACATCCATGCTATTGTGCATGCTGATGGAAAAGCAAATTGGGATATTGCAAAACCTTCTGAAACTCCTGCAGAAGAAACTCCTACAGAAGAAGGTGGAGGTGCTTTGGCATTATCTGTAGATGAGTGGAAGATCACTAATGGAAATATTCGTTATGATGATGCAACAATGCCTATTGAAGCAATCATTAAAAATTTAAATCATACAGGTAGTGGTAAAATTGCTGATGTATATGATTTAGCAACAAAAACGACAATCGAAGAGCTCTCTGTAAACTTTGATAGTGTTCAGTATCTAGATAAAAATAAGTTAGATGTTGATATGACACTCAACTTAGATTTAAATAACAGTAAGTACACTTTCAAAGAAAATACAATTAAGTTGAATGATTTTTCATTTGGGTTTGATGGTTATGTAGCAATGCCTGATACTACAACAATGGAAATGGATATTACTTACAAAGCAAAAGAAACAGCTTTCAAAAATATTCTTTCATTGGTTCCAGGAGTATTTTTAGAAGGGTTTGAGCAATTAAAAACAAGTGGAGATTTAGCCTTTGATGGTTTTGTGAAAGGGAAGATGGTAGGTGATCAATTGCCTACTTTTGGATTGAATTTATCAGTAAAAGATGGAATGTTCCAATATCCAGATTTACCTACTTCTGTGAATAATGTTGCCATCGACTTGAATGTGGATAACCAAGACGGAGTAATCAATAATACAGCTATTAATTTGAGAAACTTCCACATGGATATGGGAAAAAATCCAATAGACATGAAAGCGATTGTCAAAGGTTTGGAAGTAATGGATATTGATGCAAATGTAAAAGGAAAGCTAAATTTAGCTGACTTGTCTCAAATTTATCCAATGGAAGGTTTGAGTATGAAAGGTCTTTTTGCAATGGACATAACTGCACAAGGTATTTATGATTCTACAAAAGCATTATTACCAAGAGTTGATGCTTTAATGACATTAAAAGATGGTTATGTAAAGTCTGCAGATGTTCCTTTCCCATTAGAGAATATGCAATTTACAACAACTGCAACTGTTCCAAATATGACAGATGCTGAGGTTACAGTTCAGAATTTTAGAGTGGCTGTAGATGGTGAAGAATTTGTGGCAAATGTATATGCTAAAAATTTAGAGGATATTTCTTATAAAATGGGTGCAAGTGGGGTATTGAACTTGACAAAAATGACTAAGGTTTATCCACTTGAAGGAATGGAAATTCAAGGAATTGTAAGTATTGATACTTTCTCTACTGCTGGTACTATGGCGTTGATTGATGCAGAGCAATATGATCAATTACCAACTGCTGGAGCAATGGCAATCAAAGATTTTTTGTATGCTGATAAAGAAATTTTGGGTGATAAGAAATTCAAAATTGAGTCTTCTCAAATGACTTTTAATCCTCAAAAAATAAATTTAGCATCATTCCAAGGAAGTGTAGGTAATAGTGACTTGAATATGAGTGGATATATTGACAACTATATTCCTTATGTTTTCAAAGATCATACATTGAAAGGTAAATTGAATTTTGCTTCAAAATTATTTGATGTAAATGAGTGGATGGAGGAAGATACAACAGTAACAACTACTACAGAAACAGTAGAAGAACCATTGACTGTAATTGAAGTGCCTAAAAATATTGATTTTGTATTGGCTTCAAACTTAGATAAGGTACTTTATGATAATATGGACATGACAGATATGAAAGGAAATATTATTGTAAGAGATGGGGCTATTCGTATGGAAGGAATCACATTTAATTTGTTAAGTGGACAAATTGGAATGGATGGAGAGTATTCTACAAGAGATATTAATCACCCAACTTTTGATTATAAACTAAGAGTGAAGAATCTTGGAATTAAAGAAGCATATGAAACATTTAGTACTGTTCAGAAATTTGTTCCAGGTGCAGAAAGTATTATTGGTACATTCTCTACAAACTTTGCAGTAAATGGAGAGCTTGGTCAAGATATGATGCCTCTTTATAATACAATGTCTGGTGGTGGTTTAATTAATATTACTGAAGCTAAGTTACAAAACTTAAGAGCTCTTGAGAAAGTTGGATCTGCTCTTAAGATGAAAAAGAGTTTGTCAGAATCTAAAGTAGTAAACCTAATCATGGATGCAAAAATTGAAAATGGACGTATGTCTGTAAAACCTTTTGATGTGAAGTTGGGTGGTATGAAAACAAATGTAGTGGGTAGTACAGGATTTGACGGAACACTTGATTACAAACTAGCAATGGATGTTCCTGCTGGTGCACAAGGACAAGCTGTTAATTCATTCTTGGGGAATGATGGAAAATCTGATGTACGTGTAAATCTTGGATTAACAGGACAAAGTACAGATCCTGATGTAAAAGTCTTAAAGTCTGATGTGGTAAACAATGCCATAAATAACAAGAAAAAGGAGGTTAAAAACCAAATAACTACTGAGGTCAATAAACAAAAGCAACAGGTGAAGAAAGATGTTAAGAATAAAGTTGACAAAGAGGTAGAAAAACAAAAAGAACAAGTAACAAAAGATGTTAAAGATCAGGTTGGGGATAAATTGAAAGATAAAATCAAGATTAAAAAACCTTGGTAAATAACATTTTATTAGTTTTATAAGTAAAAGAATCAGTACTATACTGATTCTTTTTTTTTATATTTACATAGAACCTTTTTAGTTGAATGGCTATGAATCTAACTTTTTTATATAACACTAAAATTCAGAATCGTTTATTAATTGCTTTTGGAATTGCAATTATGTTATTCGGTGTGTTTGCTGGTTACGCTTTATATCAAGTAAGATATATGAAGGATATTTTGGAAAAATTGCATGAACACCCAATGACTGTTTCTAATTGCTCTTTGAAGGCAAGTGAATCTGTAATTAAGATGCACAGAGGGATGATTTTGTATACAAGCACTACTGATTCTTTAGAAAGACAACAAGCTCTTAAGAATGTCTTGGATTTAGAGGAAGATGTATATGAAAATTTAGATTATGTAAAGAAACAGATTTTGGGAGCAGAGGGAGCTGCTCTAGAAGCAGAAGTTCGTTTCCTATTTTTACAATTACAGGATGTACGAGAAGAAATTGTCGCAGCTGTAGAGAAAGGAAACCTTGAAGAGGCTCGCACACTTACTGTAATGAAAGAATCCAATCAAATTAATGAATTGGAAAGTAAGTTTAATAAGTTAAAAGATCATGCTTTACACAGAGCAGAATTTTTTATAGAAGATGCACAGCATTCACAAACACGTTCTCAAATGACAATGTTTACAATGCTTGTTGTAATCATTGCCATTATCGTAATTATTGCAATTTTAACTTCTCAAAGTATTCTAAGTCCCCTTAAGTACATCAAAGGTTTATTAAGAAGATTGGGTAGAGGAGAACAACCAGATGAAATACAAGCACAAGGTAAGGATGAGATTGCAGAAATGGTTCTTACTGTAAATAATCTTGTGAAGGGTTTGAAAAAGACAGCTGCTTTTGCTACAGAAATTGGTGAAAATCATTTAGATACTGAATTTAAAGTATTGAGTGAAAAAGATGTATTGGGTAATTCATTAATCGAAATGCGTCAACGTTTGGTTGAGTTTGCTGATGAAGAAAAAAAGCGTCAGTGGAGCATTGAAGGAATTGCAAAATTTGCTGACATTTTACGAAATAACCAAGCAAATATTGAAGTCTTAGCTGATACTGTTGTTGCTGAATTAATTAAGTATATTAATGCAAATCAAGGAGCTATTTTCTTGTTGAAAAATGAAGATGATGCTATTGTTGAAGAAACAAATTCATTAGATTTAGTAGCAAGCTATGCTTGGGGTAAGAAAAAGTATATTAAAAAGAATATTTTAATTGGAGAAGGCTTAGTAGGACAATGTGCTCAAGAACAAGATACTTTATACTTTACAGATGTTCCTGATAATTTCATCAAGATACGTTCTGGGTTGGGAGAAGCAAGTCCTCGTTGTATTCTAATTGTTCCTTTGAAGTTTAATGAAGAACTTTTGGGAGTAGTAGAATTAGCTTCTTTTAGAGTTCTAGAAGAGTTTGAAGTTGAGTTTGTAGAGCAACTAGCTGAAAACATTGCAGCAACGATTTCAATTCTTCAAATTAACCAAAGAACAGTACATTTATTGCGTTCTGCTCAAGAGGATAAAGAGTATAGCAAAGAACAAGAAGAAAAATTAAGAGAGCAAACAAAAGATGCAATTGCTCGACAAGAAGATATGGAGAGATTTTCCAATGAGCAACATGAGAAGATTTTATCCTTAGAAAAAGAAATTGAACAATTAAAGCTGGCTAAATAATAGTCAGCTTTTTTTAGCCCCATACTTTTGTTCCTTCTGTACAGTTTTTACACATTTCGATTTGTGACCTTCCCTTGAGTAATTGTTTTCGAAAGGAATCATATTTTTTTCCATGCCATATTTCTCGAAAACCCATCTCTTGTGTATTTCCTAATGTATAATGAGCATCTTTATCAAAACAACAAGGTATAACCTTTCCATCCCATGTAATGACACATGAATGCCACATCTTCCAGCATTCATTACTCAATGCATTTTTGAACGCATATTTACCATTTGCGAGCTTTTTGTAGCGAGAATACTTATCTATGGTTGGAATTAATGGATTCCCATTCTCATAATCATAAATTTGAGCTGTTTTCAGTCCCACTTCATCTACTTCTAACTCTTTGGCAAGAGCTTTTACTTCTTCTATTTGATGCTCATTTGGTCTTACAACGAGGAATTGGAAGATAACATGGGGAGTTTTAGAGTTTAGTTTCTTTTTCCACTTAATAATATTTTTAGTTCCTTCAATTACTTTCTCAAGGTTACCACCAATTCGATAACTTTCATAAGTTTCTTGTGTAGTACCATCAACAGAAATAATTAATCGATCTAAGCCTGACTTTACTGTTTGTTCAGCTTTTTCGTCAGTTAAGTAATGTGCATTGGTAGAAGTAGCAGTATAGATGTTTTTTTTGTGAGCATATTGGATTAGATCAAAGAAACTAGGATGTAAATAAGGCTCTCCTTGAAAGTAGAAAATAAGATATAACAAGGTCTCATGAAGTTCATCAATTGTTTGTTTGAAAACTTCATCTTGTAGCATCCCTGTAGGGCGTGTAAAAGAGCGTAAGCCACTAGGACACTCTGGACAACGTAAATTGCATGAAGTAGTAGGTTCTATGGAAATAGAGAAGGGTAGTCCTTTGTGATTTACTTTTTTATTCCATTTTGACCAGTAATAGCTTCCCAAAACTTTGGTTGCGTTTAGTGTGCGTTTCCAAGTTAGTTTTGATAAAAAATTGAAGCCATCTGTAAGGTTATTATTCATGAGGGTAAAAATAAGAAAAGCTGCATCTTTTTAGAAACAGCTTTCAATTTTTTAGTTCATTGCTACAGTGAGCTCATCTTGTGTAATTGGTAATTCTAACACAAATTTATGAGTTGAATCATAAGTGACTCTATTTCCTCGTATCCAAGGATTGAACTTCTTAAGAGTTTTTACATCAATTTTATGATTCTGAGCAAATGTCTCAAGATTCTCGATATTTTCTTTGATTACAAAACGTTCTGTTGTTAAACTTTCTGGTTTTTTAGCTAGACGATAACTATATTTTCCTGCTTTTTCAATCAAACGTTTTACTGCAATTCCTTTATAGACATATTGAGCAGTTTCTCTATTTAGTTTTAAGTCATAATAAGAGTCCTTCTTTTGTCTTCTTAATTGTCTACGAAGACCTCCAATACCCATATTATAAGAAGCAGCAACATTACTCCAATTTCCTAATCTTTTATAAGATTTTTGTAGATATTTACAAGCTGCATGAGTAGATTTTACAGGATCATAACGCTCATCAATTTCATCATTTACAATCAATCCTAATGAACGAGCAGTGTTTGGAATTAACTGCCAGTATCCAACAGCATTTTGAGGTGATTTTACATTTGAAAGATTACTTTCAACAATAGTGAAGTACTTGAAGTCTTCTGGGATTCCATAAGAAGCTAGGATAGGTTCAATCAAAGGGAACCATTTTTTTGCTTCACGGACAATGCGGTGATTTCTTCTTTTTAGATAGAAGAATCTATTTTCATGTTTTTCAACTGTACCTTTAACATAAGATGATAAAGGAATTTTTTCATCACAAAAATACATGGAGTCACATGGAGCAACTAACTTAGTAATGTCATTTAGTGATGTGATTTTTGATTTTTTTACAATAACTCCTTCTGTTTGTTCAGTTGATAAGAAGTTAAACTTGTGTTCTACAAAGATTGATGAAACCAACAATCCAAGTGTAATTAAAATGAAATGAAATTTATTCAAAACATAATTGGTTGGTGAAACATAGGTTATGTGCTTTCGCAAAAGCAAAGTTACATACTTTCATCGCAGTGGATGTGTGTTGTAATTGTTAATCAACAAGTTAAGTACGAGTTTTTTCATAACTTTAACAATACAAAGGTGTAACTTTAGCGGATAAGTAACAAGCCTTTTTTGCGTAAAGTTCTCCAAAAATCACTATTTATTAACTTTTTGAAGTTCGTATCTTCTTGATTTTCAATTATTTCTTCTAATTGTCCTATTTTAAGTTTTTCACTGTTGCTTATTAAAAAGTTTTCGAAGACATTTTGCATCACAATTCCCAATGATTTTGGTAGTTCTACCTCTATCATATCTTGCAAAGTCATAAAAGTAAAGTAAGCTTTTTGGTGGTCAAATTCTACAATTGGTAAATTACCCAACCAAATTATTTGATGTTGTTTTTGTTTATCATCCTCTGTATCAATATTTGCAATGGCTTTTTTGACAATTGAATTAGAGATGCTTACTGATGGAGTTTCAAAATCAAACCAATCTTGTGGATTATAGTCAAGTCCTACTCCGTGCATAAAGTTATAGATAGAGGCTTTGAGTCCTTGAGTAAAACTTTCATGTTCACAGCCCAAAGGATCTGTGTGGATAAGATCATTATTTGCAAATGTTCCTTGTGGCGGTCCTACTCTTTTTACTTGGTATTTTGCAGGATTCTTTCCTACAGGACTATGTACAGTCATTGAAAACTGATGCCAATATCCTGATTGAATTACTTTTGCTTCAAATAATTGACGAACAATTTCCAAAGAATTAATCGTTTCTTGCTCTGTTTGAGTAGGGAAGCCATACATGAGATAAGCATGAACCATAATACCTGCTTTTGTAAAACCATCGGTTACCCTAGCTACTTGATCTATGGTTACTCCTTTTTCCATAAGAGCCAATAATCTATCTGAAGCAACTTCCAAACCTCCAGATACAGCAATACAACCTGATTGAGCTAGCAGTTTGGACAAATCATGAGTAAATGTCTTTTCAAATCGAATATTCGCCCACCAAGAAATATTTACTTTTCGCTTAATTAATTCAAGGGCTAAATCTCTTAATGCCAATGGAGGGGCTGCTTCATCTACAAAATGAAAACCTGTTTCACCTGTTTGTTCAATAATTTCCTCAATTCGATCAACCAATAAAACAGCAGGAGCTACATCATATCGTTCAATATAATCAAGGGTGACATCACAAAACGAACATCTTTTCCAATAGCAACCATGTGCTACAGTCAATTTATTCCATCGACCATCAGACCACAATCTATGCATTGGGTTTAGTACATCAATCACTGATAAATAGTCTGATAGTGGAAGCCCTTCATAGTTGGGGGTTCCTACTTCTGTATGTGGAATGATTTTATTTTGCCCATTAATGTATTTTACTTTTCCATTTTCTGAGTAAAATGTTCTTTGGAGTTTATCCAACTCACATTTTCCTTCTAAGAACTCTAAAATATTGACAACAGGAGCTTCACCATCATCCAATGTAATAAAATCAAAATAATCAAAAACCAAAGGTTCTTGCAAAGAGCGTAATTCTGTATTGGGATATCCTCCTCCCATCACTGTACAAATCTCTGGATAGTTCTCTTTTATGTATTGAGCACATTTAAAAGCTCCATAAACATTGCCGGGGAAAGGCACACTAAAACCAACTAAGTCTGGCTGATGCTCTTGTATAAAACTATCTAGCAATTGAATGAGCATTGTGTCCAATAAACTATCTTCTTGTTGCAAATGCTCATGAATAGGATCAAAAGAAGTGGCAGATAAGGCTAATTTTTCTGCATAACGAGAGAATTCAAATTCGGGAGCGATTGTCTCTCGGATAAAATCTCCTAGATCTTCAAGATAAAGAGTTGCCAAAAAACGAGCTTTATCATGGATGGTTAATGTACCAAAAGCCCAATCCATTTTTTCCAACTGCTCATTAAATCGTTTTCCTTCTGGTAAGTAGTTTCTAGTACAAATGCGATGAGCTAAGCTTGGATTTTTGTGTTGTAAAAAGCGAATTACTTCATGTATTGTATGAATATATCCCTCTTTTTGCAGTAATATTTTTTGATGATGTCTCTCTAATTCATATAAATCGAAAGAATCTTCTACAATTTCAAAGATGATAGAAAGTCCATTCTCTGAAAAAACTTGTAATACTAATTCAATCCCTAAATCTACTTGGTGAGATTCATAGCCTAGTTTCTCCAAATAACCTTTGAGATAGGCAGTTGCAGGATAAGGAGTATTGAGTTGAGTGAGGGGAGGAGTAATGAGTAAGGATACAGGCTTTTTCACAAGGAGAAATATCTTGATAACAATACAAAGATACAAAAATGAAAAAAGGAAGAGTTGAACAAGCTCTTCCTTTTTTCATTTTTAAAACTTTACAGGAATATAACCTGGATACGGGATTTGTTTTTTTCCAACTCGTAGATAAGGTTTAATCTTAAGAATAAGACGATTTCCCTTTTTGTGTTCTTCTCCTAAGTTTAATACTAGGTCTTTGATTTCAGAAAGAGACTTTCCAGAAAGTACTTCACTAAGGTTCATCTTGATATCTAATGGAAAGTTAACCTTTTGTCCTGCTGGAATTTCTACACGTTTACTTGAAATTCCTTGTAAGATCTCCACCTTATCAAAAAATAGTTTCCACTCAACTTTATTAAGAGCTGCTAGTTTTTGATTTGGGTTTTGAGCATCAACAGGAATGGTATAAGATAAAATTAATTTATCATTTGAATAATCCTTAACCAATTTACTGAGTTCAGAAAAAGAAAAGTCAGAAGCCTGCTTCTTGTTGTCCATTTTGTGTCCGCCAAGAACAATATTTTCAACACCTGTTGCTTGAAAATTACACTTTTCCAAAGCTCGTAATTCTTTGTAAGCCCTACATGAGCTGAGTAACAAGCTGAAAGATAAAAGGATGTATAAAAACTTTTTCATAGGTTATGTATGGTTTTATAATTAAGAGTAACTAATATACAAAAAACAACTTTGTTTCTATTCTGTGCGTTCAGAATATTAACAAGTCAAAAAGAAGAACAAATGGATAGAAATAATAAATATCAATGTGTATCATGTGCTTTTTATGATGAACTAGAAGCTTTAGCAACTTATTATAAAACGGTTAATTTAACCTATCGTGATGAAAATGAACAAGAAGTAAAAGTTCAAACACAGTTTAAAAACTTTAAAACAGTTGATGGAGCAGAGTTTGTAATTTTATCAAATGACCATTTGATTCGACTTGACAAAATATTGGAAGTAGAGGAAGTATAATTCGTCTAAAATGCGTTTTTTTGTACAACTTGAATGATTTAATAAATATGGATGTAAACCAAATATCTGATATTCTTTTTCCTTGTGCCTTATTCTTAGTAATGTTCAATGTTGGTCTATCATTAGAGTTAGAATTATTGGGGAAAGCACTCAAACAAAAAAAGCCTTTGTTATTAGGATTACTAGGGCAAATGGTTGTATTACCATTATTAGGCTTTTTATTAGTTTACGTTTTTAAATTTCCATTAGAAGTAGGGGTTGGAATTATCATCGTCACTGTATGCCCAGGAGGTTGGGTATCAAATTCTTTGAGTACAAACTTGAGAGGAGATGCACGTTTATCAATAGCTCTTACTACTTTTAGTACATTACTTTGTGTATTCACCACTCCATTTTATATCAACTTAGCTTTATTACTATTTTACCCAGAGAATACATTAGACTTTTCTTTTATTCTAACTTCTGGTAAAATTTCGATGTGGGTAATTATTCCAGCATTATTGGGTTTATTTTTACGCTATCGCATGGCAGAATTATCAGAAAGCATTATGAAAATTATTCGTCCTCTTTCGATAATTATCATCATTTTAATTTTGATTGGTTCTCTTGTAAGAGTAGGAGATCATTTTGCTGCTCACTTCAAGGAAATAGGTTTTATCTTATTCTTCCTTAATATTACCATTATGCTACTTAGCTATTATCTAAGCAAAGCTTTCAAATGTTCACCAGACCAGTCAATTACGATTGCTGTAGAGACAGGAATACAAAATATTGCATTGGCAATTGTGATGGGAATGAGCATTCTTAATAAGTTAGATGTTGCAATTCCTCCAATCATCTATACCATTATGATGTTTGCTTCTGTTAGCTTTCTACTTTTCTTTTACAAAAGAAAAAGAGTATAAATTGGCAATGTCTTTGTAATGACAGTTTACAAGATTGAAAAGTACGAGATTAGACATAGAAAAATTTAAGCCTATGAAAAAGAATATTTTAATTTCCGTTTTATGTATGTTTTTGTGGCAAGGAGCTTTTGCTGGTACAGAACAAACAAATGCATTTTTCTCAAAAGCAGATGCTTTTTTTAAGAAACATGTGAAGAATGGTTTAGTAGATTATAAAGCAATCAAACAAAACCCTACTGAATTGAATGCTTTAGTTTCTCAAATTTCGACAATGAAGCTTTCTGAGCAAAAAGGAAACACACACAAGGCATTCTATATCAATAGTTACAATATTCTAGTGATCAAAGGAATAGTAAATAATTTGCCAACAAAATCACCATTGGATATAGCTGGTTTCTTTGATAAAAAGAAATATAAGGTTGCTGGAGAAATGATGATATTGAATGATGTCGAAAACAAAAAAATTAGAGCAATTTATAATGATGCTCGCATTCACTTTGTGTTAGTTTGTGCAGCAAAAGGATGTCCTAAAATAGTACCTTATGCTTATAAGCCTGCTACATTAGACAGACAATTAGAAGAAAGAACAAAGGTTACATTGAATGATTCAACATTCATTAGAGTAAAAGCAAATGCAAACACAGTATTAGTTTCTGAAATCTTTAAGTGGTATAAGCAAGATTTTGTGACAGGAGGAAAGTCAATTGTTGATTATGTAAATCAATATAGAAAGACTAAGATCTCTACATCATACAAACAAGATTATTACCCATATAACTGGCAATTAAATATTCAATAAGAATAAATCACGATTCCTTTCATAAATGAAATCCCCTACCTGAAGCCTTTCAGGTAGGGGATTTTTTTGTTATCAGTTAGATTGATTCAAAATATTGTATTACAATCAGCTCTCTGATGATTAGAAATAAAAATTCTTTAGATAAATTAGAGTAGTCTATTTTTGTTTTGTAATATTATAAGTGTTTTATAGATACTAAGGACAATTTGAATATTTTTTATGAAAATAATAAAGTGCGTTTTTCTATTACTTATGTGTGGATGTAATCGAAGTGATTTAAAGTTATTGCAAAAAAAGTAAAAAAGACTACGAAATTTATGGGTGTCTTAAATCCAATAAAAAGCGTAGTCATGATTCGAATCGAGAGCAAAGTTAATATAGAAAAACATATAATCCCATATTTAAGTACTCCAAAACGAGGAGGTACAAAATTAAAGTT
>JAAEPT010000127.1 GCA_024232295.1 Cytophagales bacterium | reverse complement strand
CAAACCTACCATTTAAAAAAGATGGTACTTTCTTTTCTGTTTTTGAGTAATTTATTTTATTAGATGTTCTAAGATAAGTAGAGCAACTACTCATAAAAGTTAATAATATAAAAAATTGAATATAGAGCGTTAAATTTTTCATTTATTGTTTGGTTAAAATTGATATGAAACATCTTATTTTTAAGATTAATCAATTAAGTAAAAACAACTAATTTTACCTTTTCTTGTGAAAACTATTTTTTGCGTTTTTTGTAGCTCTATTTTCAAAATTTGCATTTTTTGCAACTTTTATGTGAAAGCAAAATTTATTTAGTATGGTATTATGGATTATTGTAAATTCATTTTGAAATTTGCATTTTTTGCAAAAAAAATAATTCATACTTTTTTATCATCCCTGCTTGGTTGATTTTGTAAATTGACCTCATTTTCTTGAGTATTAGTAATGCTCTACATTATCTAAAAAATTAAAATAGTTGAAAGCTCTTCAAAAGCATTTATATGACACTTTTTAGAGAGCTTTATTTTTTTATCAAAAACAGGATTCATTTGCTAAGATAATTTATAAATTGTGTTAAGTAATTTGTATGCTGTTTTTATCTTTGGTAAGAAGGAGGTATTACAAATGTTTGATAAAATTAAGGGTGATTTAGAAAATCGTCCAAGTCGGAGCTACAAAAAATGTAATTTATGAAGATCACAATGATAATGTTTAATAGTCATTATTTTAATTTCTTGTTTGGTGTACTTATTATTTGATATAAATATTTTTGTATTTGGGTTATTTGGCGATAATATAGATTATAAAGAAAGGTTGTAGGTTCAGTTGTATTTATCAACTTCCACTTGATCGATTTTGCAAATCTATCTCATTGAATATTAGTAATGCACTACATTATCTAGAATTAAAATATTTGAAGACTCTCTAAAAGTGTTTATATGATACTTTTGGGAGAGTTTTTTCTTTTTATCAGAGGTATGATTATAAGATTTGTAGATTCTCTTCTTTTAAGATTCAGATAATGAGAAAGTAAAAAGTTTTTTTGAGAGATAAAGTTGGAGCGAAATATGATATTGATTAGTAAGAATCTCTCAAAAACCTGATTAATACCATGAATTACTTGATTAATAAAAAGCAAAAGACCGAAACTCTTCTCAGAATTTCGGTCTTTCTTGTGAACCCACAGGGATTCGAACCCCGAACCTCCACAGCCGTAATGTGGTGCACTATCCAGTTATGCTATGGGTCCCTTTTTTATTTTGTGATACAAAGGTATGTTTTTGTTTCGAAGTAAACAAGCGAAAAATAAGTTTTTTCAGCTTTAATTTTTAACTAATTGATTGTGAGTATCTAAAACTTGTGAGATGACTAATTTTTGTTCATCATTAGAAATTACATAGTCAGCTTTGGCCACTTTTTCTTGATTATCCATCTGTTTTTCGATGATATTTTTGATTTCCTCTTCATTTCGAAAAGGGTCTCGTTTATGAATTCTTTCAATTCGTAAGGAGAGGGGAGCATCAATGACAATCATAGCATCCAACTGCTTGAATCCTCCTGTTTCGTAGAGTAGAGCCGCTTCTTTGAGTACATAATCTTTATCACTATGCTTTTCACACCATGTATCAAAGTCTTTGGTAACACAAGGATGAACCAATTGATTAAGTTGATTTAGTAAATCTCTATTGGCAAAGACTTGCTTAGCAATATAATCTCTATTGAGTGTATTGTCTTGATAAGATGCTGATCCAAAAGTTTTAGAAATTCCTGCTTTGAGTATTGGATCATTGTTCATTAAGTACTTTGCTCGTTGGTCAGCATTATAGATAGGTACTCCTAATACTTCAAAAACTTGAGCAACAATTGTTTTTCCTACACCAATACCACCTGTTATTCCTATTTTTTTTGTACTCATTCTTCTACCATTTTGATTTGTTTTGGGAAGATGTTATCAATTGTGATAAATGAAGGCTTCGAAATGATTTCAATAGGGCAATTTCCATCCTTATTCTTTTTCTCCATATCTGCTACAATATCAAAAATATCAGCAGATAAGTATTTGATACTATCTTCTCGCACACGACATTGAACCTTTAGCTTTTGTGCATACACATTTTTCTCTTCACCATCAAGGATGCTAATAGGTACTTCTATAATATGTTGTTCATAGTGATGAACTTTTGCAGTTACTGTTACAAATTCATGATTCAATTTCATGTTTTCATAAAAGTAATTTGTAAGGCTAACTTCTTGCTCATTGATTGTATTTCCTTCATCAAGTTGAGGGATTTTTAAAACCAATGTATCTTTTAGGTCATCAATAAATTGTTGGGCTCCTGTTATTTCAATTTGATGGTTAGACAATTGTACTGTGCCCAATTCATAATTTTCCTTTTGGAAGTTTGGTTGCACCTTTAGTTGGATAGTTCGTTTTTTTATCCAATCGAAGGGTAGTTTTATATAATCATCCTCTACATAATTAAGATGAATATTATCATTATTTATTTTACTAGAAAATAATGTATGTAATTGATGATTGCTTAATTGTTTGTCTTGCTTGGGGTCCGCAATTTTAATGATACAAGGCTGACTTTTGAAGCCTAGTTCTTTACTAAGTAAGTTCCAACCATCTCCAGATATATTAATCTTGATATAAGGATCAAAATCCTGAATTTGGGTGATTTTTTCAGGATTATAAATTACCTCGAATGGATAACTAATGGTGGTTGAATAGTTGGCATTCATGGCATTGAAAAACCAGAAAGTAGCAGCAGCTAATATACAGATAATCCCAATCTTTAAATCTTCCTTGTTTCTTAGTCTTTTAATCCATTCTTTGTGTTTTGCCATAACTAAAAGTACAAAAAAAATAGGGAAGTGAAAAACTTCCCTATTTCTAAAACCCTAATTTGGATTTGTGTTTTTATTTTGATTTTGAAGCAATAGAAGAACGCTCAATTTTGATAACTGTAGATTTAGAAATTTCTAAACTTACTACATCATCTTTGATGGATAAGATTTTTCCAAAGATACCTCCAGCTGTTACAACTTCTTGTCCTTCTTTCAATGATTCTCTGAATGATTTAGCTTCTTTTTGGCGTTTTTGCTGAGGTCGTATCATAAAGAAATACATTACAGCAAACATACCCACTAAGAAAATAACACTAGTGATTCCACTACCGCCTTCACCACCTATTTGTAATAAAATAGAATTCATGATAATTATTTATTATGGTTAATTATTTTTCTTCTTTTTCAGGAACAATTACTTCACCTTTGATAATAACTGTTTGTTTTGCATCAGTCATATTTGTAGAAATGTCTACATTTTTAGTTTGAGTTCCTCTTTTACCTTTTGAATTGAAAATGACTTTGATCTCACCTGATTCACCTGGTGCAATTAGTCTGCCTTTTTCATATTGTGGGATTGTACAACCACAACCAGCTTTTGCATCGTAGATAGTCAAAGGAGCATTCCCTGTATTCTTAAATGTGAATATATGTTCTACAGTGTCTCCTTGCATGATCTTTCCAAAATCATACTCAGTTTCTTCAAAAACCATTGTTGGTAAATCTTTCTTTACCTCTTGTTTCTTTTCATTAATGCTATTGTCTACTACATCTTGTGTAGTATTCTCTCCACAAGAGAACAAAAGTGTAGTACCCACCAAAAGCGTTGCAAATATACCTTTCATAATACTTATATTATTTGTTGTCCAATAATCCTCGACCACTTTTTCGAATGTCTCCATTTTTTAGTAAATCCTTAGAAGCTCTATCCAAGATACCATTAATGAAAACTTTACTTTTTACAGAGCTGTAACGCTTAGAAACCTCAATAAATTCATTGATGGTTACTTTGATAGGAATACTAGGGTATAACATCATTTCGCTCAAAGCCAAAATCATGATCAATCTATCTACTGTAGATACACGCTCAGGATCCCAGTTTTCTAGGCGTTTGTTTAAAGCTTCAACAATAATGTCTTTTTCTGCTACCCCAGCTTCAAATAATTGAATAAGATAATCTTTGTCATCTTCCCAATTCATTGCCAAATCAAAGAAAATAATACCTTCTCCTTTTTTCGCTTTTTTCGCTGTTTTCAAGCATAAACTTTTTACAATTTCTTGATTTTCTATCCAGTTAAGATCACTTGTCTGGTAGAAATCCTCAACTAATTCTTTTTTGAAAAGAATCTTTTTGATTAAGAATAAGATAATATCATAATCTTCTTCTTGAGTAGGAGATGTTTTGTTTTGGTATAGTTTCCAAGCTTCCTCTTTCAGAAGTATTTCTCTATAAACAGATTTTAGGAAGTCTTGTTCATCTTCGGTTAGCCAAGTAGCACGATATTTGGCAACCATGTATTCAAACTCTTCATGAGAACGAAGGTCTTTTACAAAAGTATTTTTTGTGAAGTTGAGCTCTAGTTCATTAATGATTGCTCCAGTTTTCGCTTTCTTAGCTTCATGGTTTTGTTCAATGAAGTTAGCCAATTGAACAAAGAAAGAAAGCATATGATGATAGCTCTTCAAGATATTTTCGGTATCCTCCACCATTTGTTGGCGAATCTCCAAATGGTCTTCTCTATTTTTTATATCATAATAACGTATTGTTTGTTCTACAGCACGTCTTACATCCGAGTTCATGCTATCCGTTAGCCTTCTCGTTTGATAGCTTTTTGCAAAAACTTTTTTGGTAGCTTTTGTGTTTTCTGCCAGTTGTTCATAATCTGGTCGTTCTGCTGCGGTTAAATCAGGGGCAAAATAATTTTCGATGTAATCATTACCTCTTTCTAAGTTTGCTTCTTTTCTTACTTGATAAGCAAAAGCGGCTTGTAAAGCCTTGATTCGTAAAAACCTTCGATTTAACATGATTATAAGAACGTTTGATTGTGAACTTTTACAACAATTTAATGTTTGTTTATTGTTACCTTTGTTAAAGGACACAAAAGTACGGTTTTTTGTGTATATCCCTTATTATTCTTTATTAAAATTTAAACAGTGTGAATTCATTACTGCATCTCAATAAATATTTTGTAAAATATAAATACTACTTTTTATCGGGGATAGTCTTTGTAATCATTTCAAATGCATTTTCGATTGTTCCTGCTCAGTTAGTAAAGCACTGTATTGACCTCATTACTGAAAATGTAAATATTCAGTTACTGTTTCAAGACTTTGATTTAGCAATTAAGACGAAGGATAGCTTTTATCAAAGCATATTTTTCTATGGTGTTTTGATGCTTATTATGGCATTATTGAGAGGATTGTTTTTGTATCTCACTAGACAGACAATCATTGTAATGTCTCGCCATATTGAGTATGATTTGAAAAATGAGATTTATGAACATTATCAACGCTTACCTTTGAGTTTTTATCGCCAAAACAATACAGGTGATTTAATGGCTCGTATTTCTGAAGATGTTGGTAAAGTGCGAATGTATGTTGGTCCTGCTGTGATGTATGGACTTAACCTTGTCATCTTATTTACTTTGGTAATTAGTTATATGTATTCTGTCAATAGTACATTGGCAACTTATGTATTATTGCCTTTACCATTACTTTCGATTAGTATTTATTATGTAAGTGATAAGATTAATAAACAGTCAGAACGTATTCAAGCAAGTTTGTCTGATTTGTCTACTTTTGTGCAAGAGGCTTTTTCTGGAATTAGAGTATTAAAGGCATTTGCTAGAGAACTAGATTCTAAGAAACGTTTTGAAACAGAAAGTAATCATTATAAAAAGGAGTCTTTGAAATTGGCTCTTATCAATGGTTTATTCTTTCCACTCATTTTGTTTTTGATTGGTGCAAGTACCATCCTAACGATTTACATTGGGGGAGTAGAGGTAATGAAAGGAACCATTACAGTGGGTACAATTGCAGAGTTTATGTTATATGTCAATATGCTAACTTGGCCTGTAACTTCTTTGGGTTGGATTACTTCTTTGGTACAAAGAGCTGCTGCTTCACAAACTCGTATCAATGAGTTTTTGGATACACAAACAAATATTGTTTCTACTGAAAATGATATGAGTGAAATTCAAGGAAATATTCGATTTGAAAATGTTTCATTGACTTATGAAGATTCAAACATTATAGCTTTGCAAAATATTTCTTTTGAGATTGAGCAAGGGAAAACATTGGCTGTGATTGGAAATACAGGTTCTGGAAAGAGTACTTTAGCAAACTTGATTACAAGAATGTATGATGTGACTGAGGGGCAAGTTTTTATTGATAATAAAAAGATTCAAGCATTTGATGTACAACACTTGAGAGGAGAAATGGGCTATGTGCCACAAGATGCTTTTTTGTTCTCTGATTCTATCCGTAATAATGTCGCTTTTGGATACGATAATCCTACCAATGAGCAAATTGAACAGGCAACTAAGGATGCAAGTGTCTACAATAATATTATTGATTTTCCAGATCAATTTGAAACAGTATTGGGTGAAAGAGGAATTACTTTGTCTGGTGGTCAAAAACAACGCTTGACACTAGCAAGAGCACTCATTAGAAATCCAAAAATTTTGATTCTAGATGATAGTTTATCAGCTGTCGATACAAAGACAGAAGATGAAATTTTGACAAATTTGGAGAGAATTATGAAAAACAGAACTTCTGTGATTATTTCTCATCGTGTTTCTTCTGTAAAATTGGCAGATAAAATCATTGTCTTAGAAGATGGCGAAATTGCCGAACAAGGTACTCATCAAGAACTTTTGGCAACTGATGGACACTATAAGCAAATCTATGAAAGCCAACTAGAGGAAAAATAGACATGATATTCTGACAATATGTCTTTTTTGTGGGTTTGGAATAAAATTAGCAATGTGGGCACACCAAATTTGTTATTTATTTTAAACTAAAAATATACCTATTGTTATGGCTGAAAAAGGGTCAATTTCGATTCACTCGGAAAATATATTTCCTATCATCAAAAAATTCTTGTACTCAGACAATGAGATTTTTTTAAGAGAATTAGTTTCTAATGCAGTAGATGCTACTCAAAAAATTAAGCACTTATCTGCAATGAACCAATACACTGGTGAATTAGGAGAGTTAAAGGTTGTTGTAAAAATTGACAAAGAGGCAAAGACAATTACCATCAGTGACAAAGGTCTTGGTATGACTGCTGATGAAATCAAAAAGTACATTAACCAAATTGCCTTTTCTGGTGCTACTGACTTTGTAGAGAAGTTTAAGGATAGCAACCCAGATAGAAATCAAATCATTGGTAACTTTGGTCTTGGTTTTTATTCTGCTTATATGGTAGCAGACCGTGTAGAAATCATTACAAAATCTTATCAAGATGCTCCTGCTGCTCACTGGGAGTGTGATGGTTCTACTGAATACTCAATTGATACAGCAGACAAAGCAGAAAGAGGTACAGACATTATCTTACATATTTCTGAAGAAGGAGAGGAGTTTTTGGAAGAAGCTCGTATCCAAGGAATCTTAGATAAGTATGGTAAATTCTTACCAATTGAGATTGAATTCAATGAAAAGGTAGTAAATAACCCTTCTCCATTGTGGGTAAAGTCTCCATCTGATTTGAAAGATGAGGATTATATCAACTTCTACAAAGAGTTGTATCCAATGGCAGAAGAGCCTTTGTTCTGGATTCACCTAAATGTTGATTATCCATTCAACTTGACAGGGGTTTTATATTTCCCTAAAATCAAGAATGACTTTGATGTTCAGAAAAACAAGATTCATTTATACTCTCGCCAAGTATTCATTACTGATGAGGTAAAAGATGTCGTTCCTGAATTCTTAACATTATTACATGGTGTAATTGACTCTCCAGACATTCCATTGAATGTATCAAGAAGTTTCTTACAAGCTGATGGGAATGTTCGTAAAATCAACTCTCATATTACAAAGAAAGTAGCTGATAAGTTAAACTCATTGTTCAAAGAGGATAGAAAGGCATATGAAGAAAAATGGGATGATATTCATGTTTTTGTGAAGTATGGAATGATTACGGATGAGAAATTCTATGATCGTGTGAACAAAAACTGTTTGTTGAAAAATACAGAGGGTGTTTATACTACTTTGGAAGAGTATAAAGATAAGATCAAAGGAAATCAAACAGATAAAGAGGAAAATGTAGTAGCTCTTTATACAAATGATTCTGCTGCTCAACATACTTATATTCAATCAGCAATCAATAAAGGATATGATGTATTGGATTTGAATCATGTAATTGATTCTCATTTCATTGGTCAAGTAGAGCAAAAGTCTGAGAAGTTCCAGTTGAAGCGTGTAGACTCTGATAATGCTGATAAGATCATTGATAAAGATGAGAAGATAGAAAGTGTATTGTCTGAAGAGGAAACAACTCAAGTGAAAGAGGGTTTTGAAAAAGTAATCAACGATACTACAAGAGCTGTGACTGTTGAGTCACTTTCTCCTGATGAATTCCCTGTATCAGTTCTTCAACCAGAATTTATGCGTAGAATGCAAGAGATGTCTATGGCTAATGGAATGGGTGGAATGATGCCTTCTCAATATAATGTAGTGGTAAATGCAAATCACCCAATTATTCAAAAAGTATTAAAGTCAGAAGATCAAGGAGAGAAGGATGCTTTAATTAAGCAGTCTTATGATTTGGCACTTCTTTCTCAAGGATTATTAGAAGGAGAAGACTTAACGAAGTTTATCCAAAGAAGTATTGAATTAGTTTAATTCTATACCAAAGAAAAAAATATAATAAATTGAAAAAAGGAAGCCTTAGATTAAGGCTTCCTTTTTGTTAAATAAGTTTTTTTGCAATTAATGTATTCTCTTTTGAGTCAAAAATTAACAATCCTTGTTTGTCTCCTTTTTTCTCACAGATTGCAGGGCATACAATTACAGAGCTTGTTTGAATTTCAATAGTAGTTTCCCAAGGAATCTCCACAAAATGTCCATCTTCTGTAATTTGTTTAGCTGTTTTGGGATGTTCATGCCCAACAAACCCAAGTGTACAATTTTCTGACTTCATCCAATCAAAATGCTTCTGTATCTCATTGTATTTTTTGTAATATACAGGACTATCTCCTGATAAATCAGGTAAAACATAATGAGAATATAGGATAGGAGCTTCAATTTTATGATTAGAACAGCTATTTAAATACTCTATATCTTTTTGATTAAGATTAGTGAGATAATCTGTGTGATATAACCATAAATTCTTGTTGGCTAAATTTTCTTGTTCTTGTTGAGAAAGCTCATACCAAGTACTAGGAAAATCAAAAAATTGATTCCCTTCTGGTAGTTTTTGGATGTGAAAATTGTCATGATTTCCTAGCAAAATAGTTTCACAATGTTTTTTCAACATTGACAAGCAAGCATTTGCATTTTTAGTATCCTCAAAGTCATTTCGGTAGAATGCTGTACCCACAACATCTCCTAAACAGATGATTTTTTGACAGTTTTGTGTGAAAAGAATTTCAAAAGCTTTTTTTAAACTAGTGATATCTTCATGAATATCACTGATAATTCCGATTTTCATGGTGGCTTATTCTGATTTTTCTGAAAAAATAACTAATTTGGTGGATACTTTAAACGGAACCGTAAGAAAAACATCTCAAAATATATAATTACAATGTATAAAATTGGAATTGACTTAGGAGGAACAAAGGTCGAAGGGATTGTATTAGACCAAGATAACAAAGAGCTATTTAGAAAAAGATATCCTAATGGAAAAGAGGGCGGTTATCAGAATGTTCTTGACACAATTAAAACATTGTACACAGACTTGTGTAACTACATTGATGGTGCTGAGCATACATTAGGATTAGGAACTCCAGGGGCAATGGCTAAGGAATCTAACCTTTTAAAGAACTCTAATATTGAGTGTATGAATGGAGAGCCATTCCAAGAAGATTTAGAAAAATTATTTAATCATAAGATCATTGTAGAGAATGATGCTAACTGTTTTGCTTTAGCAGAGGCTGTAATTGGTGCTGGTAAAGGAAAAGATTTAGTATTTGGAGTTATCATGGGTACTGGCTGTGGTGGTGGTATCGTTTACAAAGGAGAAGTTATAAGAGGATTGAGAGAAAGTGCTGGAGAGTGGGGACACTCAACAATTAACTTTGAAAATGGTCCTTCGTGGAGAAATTCTCCATTAAAAGGGTTGGTAGAGGCTTATATCTCTGGAACAGGTGCTCAAGAGCGTTATGAGGAAGAGTTTGGGGAGAAGCTCGGAATGCAAGAGATCGTAGAAAGCTACCGTGATGGTGAAGAAAGAGCTGTAAAAGCGATGAATACTTTCTTAGAGCATTACGGAATTTCTATTTCTAACATCATTAAGTTCATGGATCCAGATGCAATTGTATTGGGTGGTGGATTGTCAAATGTTGACGAAATTTATAGTAAAGGACCTAAATACATTGAAAAATATTGTTTGAGCCAAGAATTCTATACTCCTGTATTAAAGAATGAGTATGGCGATTCTGCTGGTGTATTTGGTGCAGCATTAATTGGAGTTGCATAATTTTTTAGAATACCATAAAATATCAAAAACCGAGGGTTTCAAACTCTCGGTTTTTTTATGTTAAAAAATGATGTTCTAATTTTTTTTGGAAGAAGCATATGTAACAAAAAGGTAATCATTTTAACTTTTAGATTACTGTTTCATAAACTTCATTACATTGAGGTAAAACTATTTTTACAAAGTCCATTTGGAGCAATCTTGTTTCAACTAGTTCTAAATAGTATTGGATTTTGGGTAATATTTTTTTGATTTTCTATTCATCAAATCGATACATAAAACTCCTTCATTTGCATAAACAAATTTTAATTATTTTATCAAAAATGAAAAAGTTTTAACGATTGCTGCTGCTTGTACATTAGGTACAGCAAGTTTTGCTCAAGCTGAATTTGAGCAACAAATCAGAGTAGAGGATTTCGATTATTTATCGAGCGAAATTCTTGTTCCTGCATCACCATTAAAATTAACTCCTTTATTTATTGGTGGAGTAGATACAGTACAAACTACTGCTACTTATGGTAATGCAGCTGGTCAAACAATTGCAAAAGAGTGGAATGACTTTATTGGTGTAACTCCTGAGAAAAATCCAGAAGGAGAGTACACTGGAGCTTTTTGGGTAACAATCAACCACGAAAGAATCGAGTCTAACGACATGATTGGAGATGGTGGAGGTATGACTGCCTTCAAAGTAGAAGAAGATGAGAATGGAGAATTAACAGTTGTTGGTCAAACATTGAATGATGGAAGAACTGGAAAGTACTTCAACATTGACTTTGCTAACACTGTGGGAGAAACAGGTATGAACTGTGGAGGTATTGTAGGACCTACAGGACGTATTTGGACAGCTGAAGAGTGGTTCAAAACTTCTAATGGTTCTTTAGGTGGACAAATTCCGTGATACAAACAATGTAACAATCACTACTGATGTTGAAGGTGATTTTAACGGAAAGTCTGTAGAGAAATACCAAACATTAATCCAAAAGGTAAGTCATTTGATTGGCTTACCTTTTTCTACTATCCCAAAATCCTTTCATCATGAATAAGTACCTAAAAGTCCTATTGGTTTTATTTACGCTTACTTTCACAAACATTTATTTTTCTTCTTATACAACGAAAGTATATCCTAACCATCTTGTTAGACAATCCTATTTGACACAGCTCAAACAATTTGAAAAAGCAACATCTTCATTTGATCAACAAGTGGAAAAAGCTTCTTCAAAGGATAAAACTAAATTGTTAAAAGCTTATTTGGAGCTTAGAAAAGAATACAAAAAAGCAGAATTCTTGATGACATACTTTGATGCAGAGTTTGTCAATCAATTCATAAACGGTGCTCCACTTTTGCACTTGGAACAAAATGTAGCCAATCTTAATATCTTAGAGCCAGAAGGTTTGCAAGTGATTGATGAAACCTTGTATGAAGAAGAATTGGATATAGACGTTTTAAGAAATCTTGCTGGTAAACTGAAAAAAAATGTAACAACATTGGTTGATAATCATCAACAAATTAAGATTTATAATCGTCATATTTTTGAAGCTTCTCGCTTAGAGCTTATTCATACTTTGTCATTGGGAATTACAGGTTTTGACACTCCTGCTTCTTTGCAAGGAATTAATGATGCTCAACATACACTTTCTCAACTATCCACTACTTTTTCTTTTTATGAAAAGTCACAAACCAAAACAGAAACAAAGCAACTAGCAAAAGAAGTTTCTTCTTTGTTGGAAAAAGGGGCAAAGTACATTCGTAAAAATAATGACTTTGATCGTTTTAATCGTTTTGAGTTTATCCAAAAATACATTAATCCTGCCTATGGAAAAATATTGGATTTGCATTTGTCAACATGAACAGAAACAATGTGTGAAACACGTTTTAAGAACTATTCACTAAACTATTATGCTCGTAATATCTTTGCAAATGACTTTTTAGATCCTTCTTATTATTTGCATGATTATAAAAATGAAGATTCATCACAAGTAGTAGAATTAGGGAAAATGTTGTTTTTTGACCCAATTTTATCACAAAATAATGAGCGTTCTTGTGCATCTTGTCACAATCCTCAAAAAGGATTTACAGATGGGCAAGCAAAAAGTATTGCCTTTAACTTTGAAGAGACTGTCTCTCGAAATTCTCCTACTTTATTAAATGCTATCTATGCAGATAAGTTTTTCCATGATTTGCGTTCAGAAAATTTATCTGGACAAATTGAGCATGTTATTTTTAATGAAAAAGAGTTTAAAACAGATTACTTAGAAATCATTAATAAGCTTTCTAAAAGTGAAGAATATGTGAATCGATTCAAAAAATCATTTCCTGATCAAAAAGCTCCAATTTCCAAATTTACATTGTCTCGTGCATTGGCAAATTATGTAAAGACACTTACAGGTTTTGACTCTGAATTTGACCAAGCAATTCGTCAAGAAAAAGAAACAAGTGAAGAAGTGATTAAAGGGTTTAATTTGTTTATGGGAAAAGCAAATTGTGGAACTTGTCATTTTGCTCCAACCTTCTCTGGCTTAGTTCCTCTTATCTACAAAGAGACAGAATCTGAAGTATTAGGAGTCACAGAAACCAGTAACTTTGAAACTCCTGTCTTGGATTCAGATTTGGGACGTTTTTGGTCTACTGTAATTCGTGAAAAAGTATCTTTTTATAAAAATTCATTCAAAACAGCTACTGTGCGTAATGTAAAACTAATAGCTCCTTATATGCACAATGGAGCTTATAACACATTGGATGAAGTACTTACTTTTTACAACAAAGGAGGAGGAGCAGGCATGGGATTAGATATTTCTCATCAAACCTTGGGGCAGATCCACTCAATTTGAATGATGATGAGTTGTCACAATTAAAGTCATTTATGCATGCTTTGACAGATACGACAAACTTGACAAATGTTCCTAGCAAACTACCAATTTTTCCCGATTCTCTCAACTTAAATGAGCGAGTAATAGGAGGTAAGTACTAAAATACAAAAGCCGAAGATGAATAGTCTTCGGCTTTTTGCTTAAAAATACTTACTGTTTTTTATCATAAACAATCTTGATGGTTTCCTTCTTAATCCACTTTTTCATTAGCTTATCATTATAGGTAATATTTCCCACATAAAAATGTTCTGAGCTCTCAAAAGCAGGAGAAACAGATATTTCCTCCTTTACCACTTTTTGTGGTTCAAAATAACTACCATGTATCATATATAGCTTATTCTTTTCCTTGAGCAAGTAACCCACATGATAATCCATTCCCAATACATAAAGTCCATCTTTTAGCTTTTTATTCATTGACTTTATCATAGCAGTAATATCATCTCCTTGTTGGAAGTGAAGAGGCTTTTCTTTACCACATACTGTTTTGATTGCACTCAAAGCACTTTGTTGAGCCATTCGGTAGCGATTCAATTGCAAACCAGTATGTTTAAGAGTAGTAGAAACCAAATACCCACAAGCAATCTCTCCTTGATTAGGAATATTTGTGTAACCATTAAAATCCCATTTGGTCCCATACCAATAAGGAATGATCTTTTTGGTCAATTGATAAGTAAAAACTTTTCGAATACTATCCAAAGCTACCTGTTTATTACTCTGCTTATTGTACCATGTCAATAATTGGCTTTGTTTGGTTTGTGTAGCTTTTTTGACCTGTGTATAGGTTTCTTGTTGAGTAGAAAAAGAGGTAAGAATACCAAAGAAGAAAAGAAAAGGGAAGAAGAAATACTTTTTCATAAGCAGATTTTTCTTTTCCTAATGCGATTTTTGGGATTGGTTACACCTTTTCTGTTTTCATCTTATGAGTATAATAAGATAAAATTCAATGATACATTGTTTTTCGTTCCCGATGGAAAGATTGCGCATGAAAATATGAGAATTGAAGATGCATTAGAGGAGTAAATTTATTATAATAGGTTGTGAATCTAGTATTTTGAAATACGTACCCTTTTTCGATTGAAATAAAAAGACCTTTGATATGCTCAAGAAAAGAGGCAGTTAATATTATTAAGAAAGAAAAGTTTTCTAAAATACTCATTAAGAGAACAGGGTATTATCGATTTGAAATGGGAACTAAAAGGGACTATTATCGATCTCCTGCAAGTAGAAAATACAGTGGTAGTTATACAGAAATCTCAAGGTGATCAAAGGTTATATAACATTCACGTCATATAATATTGCTAGTAGAATGCTTTCAATTATCATAAGCCTTATTTTTTCTGCTATTGGTATTTTTAATTTGATAGATGATTTTCGGTTTGAGTTTCTTTTGATAATTATTTTTTGTATCACTATTGTGTGGTTGTTTCTTTCACTTCCTTTAATGTTGCACCATTCTAGAATTAAGAGAAATATAAACAATGATTATTGTTACCATAATGATTATAAATCTTACACGAGATTATACAGAAGAAATAATTTGACTGTGTATAATGATATATGAATGTTTGATAAGATGTCTTTTTTTGGTTTATATAATCCTAATCTCAAATATTTGTACTTGTTTAGTTCTGCTAATACTAATTACCCTGTAGGATTATTTAATATTGAATTTGTAGATGTTAGTAGCTTTTATTCAAGAGTTGGTATTGATGATTTTTATTTACCAAAAGAACAAAAACTGTATATGAAAAAAGCTATTATGTCAGATGATGGATATCCTTCTATCAGAAATAGAAAAGATTTAATAAAATTTTTCTGTAAGTATGATTGGTGGTAGAATAAGAAAACAGTTGAGGCGAATTGCAATTCGCCCTTATATTTTATGTGATACTTTTGAAAAGAAGCTATTTTACTCCACCACCACTTTTTTAACTACTCTTTGCTCTTGATCAAAAATATGAATCAAGTACATACCTTGAGCTTGTTCAACTAATGAGAAAGTAGATTCTGTTGTCTCTAGGATGATTCTACCTTGCAAGTCGGTCACCATTATACTTTCAAAATCTCCTTGAATGTAAATATCTCCTTGTGTTGGATTTGGGTAAACAATATAACTTTTAGGCTTAGACTCTGCTTTTACTGTATTTAGTGTTGGGTCTGGTGTATAACCAAATTTTGGTCGCATCATCAAGCTACCTTTTACACCTTCTTCCAAGAAATCTTGATTCCATTCTCCACCACTTAGATAATACAAGTTTTCAATACTATTAGTATTTTCATCTAAACCAATGTATAGACGATACAAAGAATTTGGTTGCTCATAACCAATATAATAAGTTCCTGCTTCTAAAATTAATGGGTCATCAATTGAGGCAATTGGATAAGTTGTGAACTGATTTAAGACAGTGTCTGAGTATAATAATTGAGTTGTAAGATTATAGACAAGTTCTGTTTCACTTGCTCCATCAACACCTTCCAAGCTTTTCCATACCCTAATATTGATAGTGGTATTTGCCATATTTACCTCAATTTTGGGGAAGTAAATAGAGATTGCACTCAATGAATCTGTTTCTTTGATTTCATATTTATAAGCGATCAAACCATATTCTCTAATGCCAATTCCTCCTTCTGCTGTCCCATCATCATAAGCGTATTCATTGGCTAATAATGTAGTAGTTTGGATTTGGTTATTAGAAAGTATTGTGTCATTTCCTGATGAACTTAGGTTGAAAGTAGTTTCAAATAGAGCATATGTTTGTTCATCTTCGAAAGCTAATGTATTAGGAGAGAAGTCCCATGAAAGCTCGTAGCTTTCTAAAGCATTAATAATTTTTGTGTCTTCTAGATTGGTAGAATCCAATGTTTGATTACTTACTGTCTCTTTGATAATGATTGTAGAATCCTTTACAATATTGGGTTCTGTACTTAAGCTTCGCACGGTGGTTGTCACAGAAGTATTTAAAAAGTCATTTGGGTTGTTTTTGAAATGATTAAAAGGAACTTGACTATAGCCATTTAGTAGTGGACTAGGAGTATTTGAATAACCAAAATCCACAATTAATTCACTGTCACGATTATTGTCCAACAAAATATAGTCAACACTCCAAATATCCCAAGGTCCTGTAGCTCTTCCAAAAGTATTGAATCGAAAGCGAAAGCCTTCATGAAAAAATATAGTATCTGTAATATTGATAAATTCACTGTAAAATTCTCCATTTTGAGCTTGTTGAACAGCTGTAAGATGATCTTGTTCTGTAGGCCATACTTTTACCCAATTACTGTCAAGGTCTAAGAAATAAAGATAAAGTGAGTCAACTTCTGTAGGTTCATGATGTTCTGTAAGTCCGCCTTTTTGCCAAAAAAAGCTAAAGACAACATTACTATCTGCTTTTTGTCCCAATAAATTAATTGGACAGGAGATTAATTCATCTGTAAAATCATTGATTGATAGGTTAATATCATCTGAGTTGGGTAAAAAGACATAAGGGTTTCCTTGTTTGTCTGCTCCATCAAAGGTAGCCACTTGAAAGTTGGGAGGGTTTTGACAAAAATCATTATTGACATAAACCCCACTATTTGAATCCCATTTTTCAGTGTTTAGAGAATTTGTTTCAGTATTTGTGAAATCATCAAAAAAGGGAAGAGAAAGTGTGTCTGAAGATTGACTAGCTACTCTTGCCTGTTTGTTTGATTGTGCCTTTGTTGGGGTAAATACAGAAACTACCTGTATTTGTGCTACAGAAATGTATGAAAAAATAAAAAGGTAAACACTGACAAATAATGTTCTCATGACCAGTTTTTGGTTTTAGAATAAGAAAGCTTTGCGAGTACAAGACTCACAAAGCTATATAACGTGAAAAATGCTTTATATTTTATGGTATATCAATATCATCACCAGTAGGAGGAAGAGGTAACGTGTCTACCGAAACTACTACTGAATCCTTTTCTTCTTCTCCATTTCCTACCAATAAATCAATTTTGGTATGTATTTGAAGTTCTACAGTTTCGCTTGGAGACAAAGTATCGCCATTTGCAATACATTCCTTTACAAAGTTCTTGAAACCTGGTACTTCAATAACTTCTCCTAATCCAAAACCTAATAATGGTAATTCATGCTTGGCTTGTGTTAAACTTGTACGTCTAATTCTTGCCAAACGTACACTATCCACAGTTACTGTTGGGAAGTCATTTCTGTTGACAGTTACATAAATATGACGATTCGCTTTCACCAAACTTCCAGCTTCTGGTTGTTGGTTCACAACAGCTCCTAGTTTATGTTTTAGAGAGAATGTTGTATCTTGTGGAACACAACGCAAACCTTGCTTATCTAAAATATGAATTGCTTTTTTAACATCCATATTTTCAAGGTTTGGAACTCTGATTGTTTCATTATGATTGGTTGTGTTTGGAAGATAAACAAAGAAAAATCCCCAAATACTGCCTGCTGTAAGTGCTAAAATAATTACAAGGTGTAGCAAGCAACCCCACCAAGATTCCACAAAAAAGATTTTTTTCAACATAATATTAGTTTGTTTTCTGTTGTCCGTAAGTTAAAATCGCATCAATAAACTCATAAGGTTTATACTCATTAATGGCTGCTTGATGGAAAATACAAGTTGCTGGAGTCATCCCCGGTAATGAATTAATTTCAATGATCAATGTTTCCACATTATCCTCATCAAATATCCTTACAAAAGCATCAATACGAGCATAGCCTTCAATATTCATGATTTTGGCTACTTTTTCAAGTTCTGTACGTACTTGTTTTGAAATTTTTGTCTGTTTGTTGATATCTCTATCAAAACGAGCAGGAGTAATATTTTGTCCTTCACCAGCCAAAAACTTTTCTTCCAAAGAAAGAATGTCTCCACTAGCCAAGGCTTCTGAAGGTTCAAATACTTCATAAACAATACTGCCATCTTCTGCTTTTCTTGTCAAAAGTCCTCCTGTAATTTCTAAGAAATGATTAGCTCCATTTGCCAAAATCAATTCTTCTAATAATACAGCATTTTTTTGAGGAAATTCCTCATTGGCTTGTAGTTTCAATAACTGAGCTTCTGCTGCCATCAACTCTTCTTTGTCTCTGAACATTAAGTTGATGAAAGCAATCAATTCTTCTTTGTTATCGATTTTCTTTACAGCAGAACTACAACCATCATCAGCAGGTTTTGCAATCAATGGAAATTGTAGAGTAGCTTCAATTTCTGCTAATCTTGCTTCCTTATCAGCCAACCATTCTACCTCGCCTAATAAACGATGATTAGCGACAGAAATACCATGCTCTCTTAGTGTTTTATTGGTCTCAAACTTATTGATTGTAACTTGAGAACTAGCCACACCAGAACCATTATAAGGAATATTCAATTTGTCTAGTTCAACTTGAACAGCACCATCTTCACCTGGTCTTCCATGTAAAGCAATGAAAACTTCATCAACCTTGTTGGTTAGTTCTTCATAAGAAACCTCAATTGGTTTACGAACAGGGTTACCAGCATATTTTGCTGTAATTGCTTTTGCTTCCTCACTAATTTTTGAAATAATTTCGTGAGTAGGCGCTGTACTATATACTTTCTCTTTAATGTCATCAGCATTATCTTTTAGCATGACATTAATTGGTAGAATATGTAAACGATGTTTTGATTCATCTCCCGAAAGGAAAATAGGAAATGCTTCATACTTACTTGAAGACGAAAGTTTTTCAAAAATATTTCGACCACTTTCAACAGAGATGTGGCGTTCGGAAGAGAAACCTCCCATAAATACACCAACTTTTGTCTTTTGAGTTTCTTGTGTTTGTAATTCTTTAACGGATTGATCTAAGTCATTTAATAAATGCTTTAGGTCAAATGTATTTTTTCCTGTTTTGATTCGTTCAGCAAGTGAAGTGCGAATCAAATATGTTAAGAATTGTGAAGGATTTAAACCAATTTCTGCTGCTTGGTGGAAGAAGAAAGACGAAGGTAACATTCCCGAAGTTGTATTTGGGTCATTCAAGAATATTTCACCACTTTCTGTAATAAATCCATCCAAACGAGCATATACATTGAAATGTAAGGCTGTGAAAAGCTCTACACAAGCTGTTCTAATGGCTTCAATTTGTGTAGTTGGCAAGTCAATTGGTGTTACCTTTCTACTCATACCTGGAAGGTACTTAGAACGATAATCAAATAAACTTGTACGCTTAATAATTTGAGTAGGAGGAAGCGCAATTGTTTGAGCTTCTTCATCTTGAATCACAATACAAGAAAACTCTTTTCCTTCAATAAAAGACTCAATCAATACAGCTTCTTCATTGTGGATATTTTCCAACAAAACATCTGTAGTGGCTGAGTTTAAATATTCCAATAAAGTTTCTGGGTGATAAATGATTTCACCACCTACAACCAAAGGCAAACCAATTCCTTCTCTTAAATCAGTAAGGCTACGAATAAAAGCGATTTTATCACTTTCACTATTCGCTTGCCATTCATCAACTTTTATTGCTTGTACAAAGAATGCATTGTGCATTGCTTTGATAAATTCTTCTGTATTTTTTTCTTTGAGGATACTAATTCCAATAGACGAACCTTGATGAGGAGCTTTGATCACCAAAGGCAAGTTTAATTCTTCAATCAAATTTTCGAAAAGCTCTTCTTTGTTGTTGGTAGCAAACCATTGTTCTCTACTAACAATTGTGTTTTTTGGACTTGGAAAACCTGCCTGTTGCATCAATTGTTTTTGAACAGATTTATCAATCCCAATGGCAGAAGGCAAAATTCCAGAACCAGAATAAGGGATATTTAACCATTCCAGCAAACCTTGAACATTTCCATCTTCTCCATAAGGTCCATGCAGAGCCAAGAAAGCAAAATCAATCAATTGAGGAAGATCTTCTGCTTGTAGCTTTCTTCCCACTTTTGAAATTACATTCTCTAATTCCTCAGCATTTAGTTTTCCTAAAGACTCAATATATATCTGAAATTTGTGTTTAGTTTCTGGGAGTGTAGAGAAAGGAGGATAAAAATCTCTGATTGTTCCTTTATAAACATATTCCCAATCTAATAAGATGAGATTACCCAAACTATCTACAAAAATGGGGATTGCTTCAAAAAGTTCTTTGTTCAGGTTGTCATAGACAGTACGCCCACCTGCAAAAGAGATTTCACGTTCCCTTGATTGTCCACCAAAAAAGATTCCTATTTTCATCTATAATATTACTTATCGTCAAATTAATCCCCAATTTAATAAAAATCCATCTCAAATTCTTAGATTTTTTATTGTATCTTTCCCAACCAAAATCACATTACATTGTCTTATGAAAAGCTTTCTTTTATCCTTCGTTTTGTGCTTAATCTGTACACTTTCCATTGCCCAAAAAAGATTCCCTCTGAGGGCACAACATACACCCAATGGAATTCCATGTACTGTAGAATTGAACAATGGAAATATTCTATCTTTTGTGAAAGTAAAAGGTTCTCCTCAATCCAAGAAAAGTACGTATACAATGGTTTGTATGAATCCTCAACTACAAGAAATATGGGCTCGCAAAATAAAATTTCCAAAAGGAGAAAGTTGGACAAATTGGTCATTTACCAATGATGGTGTGAATGTCTTCACAACTGTTTATGATCTTGAAGAGCATGAGACAAAATTACTTCGTTATTTTTATGAAACGAATGAAGGGCATTGGGTGAAAACAGATACTTTGAATCAGCGAAAAGTGGGAGAATGGAAAGAAGTATTTGGGAAAGCAAAACAATTTCAGACCTTTCAAAATGCTATAGCATCCGTTTCTTCTGCTTCTTATCTTGTACCTTTAGAATATCAATACAAGGTCACATTTTCTCCAAATAATCAAAAAACATTGGTTTATCATTACATATATTCTGAAGAGAAGTTATATGCTCATGGAATTGTATATGATGACTCTATGAAAAAGGAAAGTGAAGGGAAAATTTTTCAAGATGCAAACTATGTCAATTATCCATTTCTTTTGAATAATCGAGGTGATATCATCCTTAACAAGGTGACCAATTCTGGAAAAGTAGGTTTGGTTCAGTATAATTTGGTAACCAAAGATGAACGATACCTTAGTTTTGCAGCCAGCAATAGCAAAAGAGCAAATTTATCGGTAAAGATGATCAATGATGATGAGGGATATTTAATTACACTCAACAAGAAAGAGGGAAGGTATACAGGAATTACTTGTGCAAAGTTTGATTTTAGAAAAACAGGTGATACTGAACGTACTTTTAATTTGTTTGATGTTGAGTACAAAAATAAAATTCGAGCAGCTCAAAAAAAGCAAGGATTGAGAGTGGACTATGAATGGTATAATTACAAAATGCTAGGTGTTGATACCAATGATTTGGGAGATTTGGTGGTGGTTACAGAACAACAATTAATTTCTGGAGAACGCTATCAATATACAGATGATATTCATGAAAAAATTGAAGACTGGGTTGGTTATCGTGCTTCCAAAATCAAAACAGCTACTGTGTTGGTTTGGGTCTTGGACAAAGAACTGAAAGTAAAACACCGTTACTTTGTTGCCAAAAAACAAGAGGCAAATACAGTGGATGGACTCAATACCATTTCTACTTCTTTTGCGGTTATCAAGAACCAATTGCATTTGGCATATGTAGTAAGTCCAAATGAAATCATGTATAATGAGATTCATTACATTTCCATTGATAAAAATGGACAAGAACTATCCAATGAAGTAATTGAAAATCCAATGAAACTTGTCTTGATGAGAACAGCTTCTCTCTGGACAAAAGAGGGAGACTGGCTTTGGGTAGGTAGAAAAGGTTTATTAGGACGAAAATCGTTTATTCAACGCAAAAAATATGTTAGCAAAAATTAAAGAAGCAGTAGCTTATATTCAAGAAAAGGCACCAAGTTTTGAACCTCAATATGGGATTGTTTTAGGAACAGGTTTGGGAGCTTTGGTCAAAGAGGTAAAGGTTTTGTATACCTTAGATTATGAGGACATTCCTCATTTTCCAGTTTCTACTGTAGAAATGCACAAAGGAAAATTGATTTTGGGTACAATTGGTGATAAGAATGTGGTGGTAATGCAAGGGCGTTTTCATTATTATGAAGGGTATACAATGCAAGAAGTTGTATTTCCAATTCGTGTCATGAAGTTGTTAGGCATTCAAAAGCTATATGTGTCAAATGCTTCTGGAAGCTTAAATCCAGACTATGAAGTGGCAGATTTGATGATTGTAGAAGATCATATCAATTTACAATATGAGAACCCACTAAGGGGAGCAAACATTGATGAGTTGGGTGGGCGTTTTCCAGATATGAGTGAGCCTTATGATTTGGGAATGATTGAACAAGCTCAAACGATTGCAGAAGAAAAAGGAATCAAAGTACATACAGGGGTTTATGTAAGTGTTCCAGGTCCAAACTTGGAAACAAAGGCAGAGTATCGCTACCTAAGAATCATTGGAGGTGATAATGTGGGAATGTCTACTGTTCCAGAAATTATTGTAGCTCGCCACATGGAAATTCCTTGTTTTGCAATATCAGTAATTACTGATATTGGTGTACCAGAACGTGTGAAGAAGATTGATATAGGAGAAGTGATTGCTGCTGCTTATAAGGCAGAACCATCAATGACAGAATTGATTAAGGAATTGATTGTGCGTGATTAAATGAAGAAGTGGAGACTTTTTTTGTGGTTGATTTTATGCTTTTTGTTGGTTGGGTGTAGCTGCTGTATAATGGGAGTCTATGTTTATTCTGGACGAACAATTGATGCTTGGTACTTTCAAGAAGGACATCATAAAAAGCTAGATAAAATTCCGGTACCTTTACCAAAAGATCCTGTTTATATCAGTGAAACAGCCATAGGTCTAAGGCGTTATGATGCCACAAAAAAAGTCCAAAATTATTGGGTAGATTTTGATACTTCTTTTCATGAAATCGGTGGGGTTCAACTGAAGATTGTAGATTCATTGGGTCATATTCAGCGTTTCTTTTGGGCTAATTTAGATCCAGTTTATTCTCAAAAAATTGACTACCAACAAGTAAAATTAATCCAAACCAAAAGGGGAGGAGTGACTGTCTTAATTGATGGTGAAAGCTACAATTTACGACATAGTGGTTTTTACAATGGAAATCATCACCTTCACCAGATTGTCCCCTATAAGTTACAAAACACCAATAAAAGCTTTTATATACAAGAATCACCACATGGTGGTGGAGACTATTTGCAATGGCTAGTTCACAAAGGAAAACGTTCTGTTGGTCACAGTTTTTATCGTTATGGTGAAGATGGAAGTTTGTTAGACAGTCATTTTGTTTACTTTTCTCCTCCAATAGATAGCATTGGCAATTTTTATTTAGATTATGATGATTATTCTAGTGATTATTTATTAAATGATGGAAAAAGGCATGCTGTGAAAAATACACTTTTGGGTGCTTATGGAAGAGATGAGAAAATAGAAGGTATTTTCTCAATTTTACACACTTTTAATCCAAATGGGATTTTTTATAATTTTAGAAATCAGATATTTGATGGATTACCCATTGAAGAGTTTAATTCTTTTAGAAATAAAGAAGTTCTCAAAAAAGTACATGCTACTTGTCAAGCTGTGGGTTATCCAAATATTCTGAGTGATTCTTTATTTTCTCTTATTCAATACAATATTCACAAAGATAGAATAGCGAGTTATCAACCTAATTTATCATTAAAAAATATTGCTGACTCATTGATCTATTACTTCCCCAAGAAAAATGCTTCTAAGTATTATCAAAAGTTCTGGAAGAGAAGAAAAGAGGAAGGGATTGATACACTAACTTATGAGATTTTGCAAGATATCCTTTCTTCTTATCAAGGAAAAAAGGTTACAAAAACTCAAGTAGGTTATGGTGTGCTAGGACAGTGTATGAAATATGACCTTGCTTTAAGGCAAACCAATCGTGAGAATCAAACCACTATTCTACTCAATTATTATCAATATTTATACGATAATAACCTAAAACAATCAGCTTATGGATTGGTGTTTTTAGCAGAAGAAACACAAGACATTTCGATCAATCGAGATTCTATTTTTCAAACATTAAATATTTCTGATAGGGTATATCTGAGAGACAATAAGAAAAATGTCTTGACAAAGGATACTCCTATATGGATTAACGAAAATGAAAGTACATACAATTATTACTAGGTTAGAAGCCTTGGCAAATGAAGAAGTGATTCTTCAAAAAGAAAAGAAATTTGGAGTGAAGGCAATCAATACATTGGGGATTTATATGAAAGATCTCAATGTATTAGTAAAGGAAATTGGAAAAGATTCTGATTTGGCAACTGAGCTTTTTGACTTGGAAATTTATGAAGCAAAGATATTGGCAGCCAAACTCATGAAACCTAAAGATGTAAGTCCTGAATTGATGGAAAAATGGATTCGTTCTTTTCATAATTGGGAAATTTGTGATTCTTGTTGTTCATTGTTTGCCAAAGGAAAATATGCCAAAGAAAAGATTGTGGAATGGGTAGAAAGAGAAGAGGAGTTCCAGAAAAGAGCAGGTTTTGCTATGTTGGCTTATCATGCATTGGCAGATAAAAATAGTACAAATGAAGTGTTCTTACCATTTTTTGACTTGATAAAAGGAGCTGTAACTGATGAACGATTGTATGTGAAAAAAGCAGTTAATTGGGCTCTACGACAAGTAGGGAAAAGAAATCTAGAACTTAGAAAAGAAGCAATTGATATCTGTGAAGAATTATTGCAATTAAGTAGTAAATCGGCTCAATGGATTGCAAAAGATGCTTTAAGAGAGTTGAAGAGTGAAAAAACAAAATGTATGAATTACCCTCGCTCAGTTTATGGTCCAAGATAAAAATTGTATCTTAGGTATTTGAACCAAATCCTAAACAGATGAAAGTTAACGATAAGAAGACAATTAATGCTTGGTGTATGTACGACTGGGCAAATTCTGTGTACTCATTGACCATCACTACAGCCGTTTTTCCAACTTACTTTTTGGCAGTTACTTCACAGAATGGAGGGATTGTTGATTTTTTTGGATTTAAGATGAGTAATTCCGTTTTGTACTCTTATCATTTAACGATTGCTTTCTTATTAGTAGCTCTGATGAATCCTTTCTTATCAGCCATTGCAGATTATCGAGGAAGCAAAAAGCGATTTATGCAATTCTTCTGTTATTTGGGTGCTTTTTCTTGTGCAGGCTTATTCTTTTTTGATGGAAGCTCTGTAGAGTTTGGAGTTATTTTGTCGATACTAGCAGGAATAGGATATGCAGGAAGTCTTGTTTTTTATAATGCTTATTTACCAGAAATTGCTACAGAAGACCAGTTAGATAAAGTAAGTGCCAGAGGCTATTCTTTGGGATACATAGGAAGTGTATTGTTGTTGATTTTAAACTTAGCAATGATTCTAAGCCCTTCTTTGTTTGGAATTGAGGTTGATGCTGAGGGAAAAGCAGTAAATAGTTTGTTGCCTTCTCAAATATCATTCTTGACAGTAGGTATTTGGTGGTTTGGTTTTGCACAAATTACTTTCTCTAAATTGGAGGATAAGAAAAAAGATATTGATGACCAAGAAAGTATTTTTGCCAAAGGAATTAAAGAACTTAAAAAGGTATGGAATGAATCCAAACAATTGCCATTGCTCAGAAAATATTTAATTGCTTTTTTCTTCTTTAGCATGGGGGTTCAAACAGTAATGTATTTGGCTACTATTTTTGGTGAAGAAGTAGTAGGAATGAGTACTCAACAATTGATTCAATTGGTGTTAATTCTTCAAATATTGGCAATATTGGGAGCTTATGCTATGTCTGTAATTGCTTCCAAAAAAGGGAATATTTTTGCACTAAAAATTGCCTTAATTTTATGGGCTTGTACTTGTATTGCTGCATTCTTTATTGAAAAAGGAATGATTGAAATGTATTATGCTTTGGGTGTGTTAGTTGGTTTGGTAATGGGAGGAATTCAGTCAATGGCTCGTTCTACTTATTCTAAATTGATTCCACAAGGAACAAATGATACAGCTTCTTATTTTAGCTTTTATGAAACCTTAGAAAAATCATCTGTAGCCTTAGGAACATTTGTTTATGGCTTGGTTCGTTACCTAACAGGTTCAATGAATAACAGTGCATTATCATTAGTAATCTTTTTCATTATTGGTTACTTAATTTTGATGAAAATCCCTTCAAAACAAACATATAATACACAAATTGAGAAAGATGAAAAATAGTCATTACTTAATCCTTATTTCATTATTAAGCTTTTTGTTCATTGCCTGTGGTTCTGGTGATAAATTAAAAGAAGATGTTTTATTGATTGATGTTCGAAGTGTCAAAAGTGCAAAGAAAATAGAACAGACTAGTTTAGGTGGTGTTTATCAATCTGAGATTACCAAAAGCAAAGGAAGTTTTAAGGGAGAAAAAGACACATTTGAAGATGTAGCACTTTTCATTAGAAATCGAAATGGTAAATATCCTTTGAAGACAAAATATTATTTCAAAGAAGGAGAGGATACTGTGCGAATGATTCATTATGAGTGGACAAAAGATTTGCCTGGAATGACCACCAAAGAGCGTGATATGGTCATGAGTGGAGAGGAAAAGAAGCTGGAAGCATATGGTAAAAAATTTCATCAAATTGCAGTACAATTAGGCTATTTGTATGGCAAACCATTGGATGGTTATGATGGTAAATTGAGAAAGGAAAAATTTGAAGCTTTGCAGATGTGGAAGAAACAATTCATGTGGGAAAACGAAAAAGAAAAAGTGGATTTAAGCTTGGTTTGGATTCCTAAAACAGGTTATCAGATCCATAAGATTTATTGCAAAGTATATTTTAAGTAAGAAATGAGAGTTGTTGTTCAGCGTGTATCAGAAGCTTCTGTAACTATTGAAGGAGTTTGTAAAAGTGCCATTCAGCAAGGTTTATTGGTTTTGGTTGGTTTTGAAGAAACTGATACTCAAGAAGATTTGAATTGGTTGGCAAACAAAATCATTAACCAACGCATTTTTGCAGACCATGAAGGCAAAATGAATAAATCTGTAAAGGATGTAGGAGGGGAGTTGTTGCTAGTGAGTCAGTTTACATTATTTGCTAGTACCAAAAAAGGAAACCGTCCTTCTTTTATTCGTTCTGCCAAACCTGATGTTGCCATTCCACTTTATGAGCAATTTATTAAGTTATTGAGTGAATTATTAGGTGAAGAAATAAAGACAGGAGAATTTGGAGCCAATATGCAAGTTCGTTTACTAAATGATGGTCCAATAACTATTACAATGGATAGTAAAAATAAAGAATAGTTTGTATATTACGTTATAAATCAAAATATTACGGTTATGAAAAAATTATGGTTATTGGGTCTAGTAGGTGGGGCACTAGCATTTTCTTCTTGTCAAGAATATATTATTGATGACATAATCACTACAGATGATGGAGACAGCATTGATATAATTTGTACAGAAGAATTTCGTCCAGGAATTGTACTAGAGGCTGTAGCAGATGTAAAGGATGCAGAAGAGCACAAAGTAGTTGGTAAGATTGTTAACTTAGAAACTGGAGATGTAGAAGAATTTTCTACTACTTTAGGGAAACAAGTTTCATTAGCTTATGAGCAAGCAGGAGAGTATGTCATCTATCTTTCTCTAAAAGGCTATGAAGATATCAAAGATGAAGTTTTTGTAGATGAAGATGCTTGTCATGTTGAGACAGAATTTTTAAATATAAGTTTGAAAAAGCTTCAACAGATAAGAAAGAGATTGTAAAAGAAGGTGAAGGAGATCCAGAAATTATTGTCTGTTATATGGATGGTATTGAGCATGATAAAATGCAATACACAGTAGAAAAAGAAAAGAAATAAAAAACCATAGAAAAGGTTGTCAATGAATTTGACAACCTTTTTTGTTTTTATTTTGCTTGATGATGTATATCAATCTCATCATTAATTAGATTTATCAGTTCATGAGATTCGATTTTCAATAAATGAACTGGTGTTTCTATGGTACGTGTATGCACTTTTCCTTGACGAGTAGCTCTTATAGTTAATTCTAGAAAGTCTACTTTTCGGTAATCAACACTTGCTTGTATAACTTTAGCCCTTAGCACATTTTTCCATTTGAAGCTTTTGGCTATTTTCATACCAATGAATATTTTCTCATCATCCAAAATGATTTGTGGTTTCCGAGAAAAGCCTTTACTTCCAAAGTAGAAAAATGACCCTCCTATAAAAAATAAGAAAATTCTTATAAGGCTTATCGGAATAAGTACCATTCCCACCCAACAAACTACACCAAGCCCCATTTGAAGCCACACTTTTTGTTGGTCAAAATAAATTTCTCTTTTCATTTTTTGCTTAAAATATATTTTATATCCCCAAAATACAAAAAGCTGATTTTAAAACAAATTGCTGTACCTTTGTAATTATGTGGAATATTTGGATTGATACAGGAGGAACTTTTACGGATTGTATAGCAAAAGACCCTCAACAAAAAATACATCGTTTAAAGGTTTTAAGTAGTAGTGCTTTACGTGGTACAATTTCTCAATCATGGGAAAATAATCTCATTAAAATTCAAGCGAATTGGAAAGTTGATAAAGATATTTTTCAAGGATATACTTTTCGATTGTTATACCATCATCATCCCGAAATTAAGGTCACTAACTTTGATGTTGAAACACAAATATTAACATTAAGTGAGCTTCCACAAGGAATTGAATTAACAGGAGAAGATTTTGAAATTACGGCTTTTGAAGAAGCTCCAATTTTAGCAGCTCGTTTAGCTACTCAAACTCCACTTTTTGATGACTTACCTTCTATTGATATGCGTTTGGGTTCAACCAAAGGAACTAATGCATTATTGGAAGGAAAGGGTACTGCTCCTTTGTTTTTAGTAACAAAAGGGCACAAAGATTTATTAGAGATTGGTACACAGCAACGTCCACATTTATTTCAATTAGATATTCAAAAATCTAAGCCTTTGTATAAGGATGTAATTGAAGTTAATGAACGAATTGATGCACAAGGAAATGTATTAATTTTCTTATCTGAAGAAGAAATTCAAAGAGTAGTTACAGAAGTACAAAAACATGATAATCCTGTGGTAGCTATTACCCTTTTACATAGTTACCTCAATCCAATTCATGAATTCCAATTAAAAGCTGCTTTTGAGAAAGAAAACATTCCTTATATCTCCATTTCTCATGATTTGGCTTCTGTTATCAAAGTAATTCCGCGTGCTGAAACAACTGTTGTGAATGCTTATTTAAGCCCAATTATTCAAGAGTATTTACAAGGAGTTCAATCCAAATTAAAAGATGGTTCTTTAAAGGTAATGACAAGTGCAGGTGGATTAATTGATGCTAACCAATTTCATCCAAAAGACAGTTTATTAAGCGGACCAGCAGGTGGAGTTGTTGGGGCGGCAACCATTGCCAAAGTAACCAATACCGAAAAATTATTAACCTTAGACATTGGTGGTACAAGCTCAGATGTTTCTCGTTACCACCATTACTTTGATTATCAATATGAGTCGAAAGTTGGAAATGCTACGATTTTAAGTCCAAGTGTTTACATAGAAACTGTGGCTGCTGGAGGTGGTTCTATCTGTTCTTATGATGGTTATTCCTTCAAAGTAGGACCAGAAAGTGCAGGAGCTTACCCCGGACCGGCTTGTTATGGAGCAGGTGGACCATTAGCCATTACTGATGTAAATTTATTATTGGGTAGAATTCACTCTGGACGTTTTGGTATTCCATTAAGCATTGATAAAGCTGAACAAAAAATTGAAGAAATTGCTCAAGAAAGTCAGTCTTCCAAGGAAGAAATCTTAACTGGATTTTTACAAATTGCCAATGAACGAATGGCTGAGGCAATCAATAAAATTTCGGTGAGTAAAGGGTATGACCCCAAAGAATATGCATTGCTTTGTTTTGGAGGTGCAGGTGGATTACATGCTTGTCAAGTTGCTGAAATTTTAGACATCAAAAAGGTGATTATTCCTTTTGATGCAGGAATATTAAGTGCTTATGGAATGGGGATGGCATTAATTGAACGTTTTGCTCAAAAACAATATGTCACAGAATTAGACAATGTGTTTTCTACCTTAGAAGATGAAATTGAGGATTTAAAACGCCAAGCTTTTGAGAAACTAAGTACAGAACTGAAGGATGGGAGAGGATGCACACATATTCGCCAGATTTTGGTGTATTTACGCTTCAAAGGACAGGATGAAACCATAGAAATTTCTTTTACTGAGAAAGAAAGTTTATTAACTGATTTTCAAGAGAAGTATAAACAATTGTATGGGCATTGGGTAGAAAATCATACCATTGAATTAGAATCTATTAAAGTAATTGCTTCTACTTTAGAAAAAGATGTTCAAGCTCATGACCAACCAGAAAAATTAGAAGCTGCTCCAATTCATGAAACTCATAAAAGTTATGTGAATGGTGAGTGGGTTGAAACACCTGTTTATGCCATTGATGAAATACAAGAAGGACATCAAATCACAGGACCAGCCATATTAATTAACCAAACAAGTACATCCTTTATTGATATTAATTGGACAGGATATTTTGATAAAGAATTGAATTTTATTGCTCATGAAGAAGCACAAATTCAAAAACAAACTGTTCAGCAAAATGAGGGAATTCAATTAGAATTATTCACCAATCGTTTTATTTCCATCGCAGAAAAAATGGGAGCTTTATTACAAAGAACTTCTTTCTCTGTAAATATTAAAGAACGATTGGATTTTTCTTGTGCGATTTTAGATCGTCATGGTGATTTAGTAGTAAATGCACCACATATTCCTGTGCATTTGGGAGCATTGGGTGTTTGTGTAAAAAAATCACGTGAGGTAATTGAAATGAATGAAGGGGATGTAATTATTACTAATCATCCGGGATTTGGTGGCTCTCACCTACCTGATATTACCTTGATTGCTCCTGTTTTTGTAGAAGGTGAATTAATAGCCTATGTAGCCAATCGTGCTCATCATTCAGAAGTGGGTGGAAAAAAACCAGGTTCTATGCCTGCCGATGCCACTTGTTTAGAAGAAGAAGGAGTTGTAATTGAACCTCAATATTTAGTTAAGAATCATGTAGCCCAATGGGATGCAATTCAAAAAGTATTTACTGAATGTAATTATCCTACTCGTTCAATCAATGAAAATTTAGCAGACTTAAATGCTGCTTTGGCTTCAATTCATAGTGGACAACAAGATTTGATTGAATTAAGCGAAAACTTTACCAAAAAAACGGTCACTCATTATATGCAAGGACTAAAGGATTATGCACAACAAGCTTTGCAAAATGCTTTATCTGAATGGAATAATAAACAATATTCAGCTACTGAATTTTTAGATGATGGTTTGCCAATTCAAGTAAACATTGATATTCAAAACAGAAATATCATTATTGATTTTGAAGGTTCTGGTGGTGAACATCCAAATAATTTAAATGCTACTCCTGCGATTATCAATAGTGCTGTACTTTATGTCTTGCGTTTGTTGGTGGATGAAGATTTGCCAATGAATGAAGGTTTGTTGCAAAATGTAGAAATCAAATTGCCAGAAAACAGCTTCTTAAATCCTAATTTTAATCGTTCTGCTAAGGAATGCCCTGCGGTAGTGGGTGGAAATGTTGAAACCTCTCAAAGAGTAGTAGATACTTTATTAAAAGCCTTGCAATTTGTCGCTTGTAGCCAAGGGACAATGAATAACTTGTTATTTGGAAACAAGCACTTTGGTTATTATGAAACCATTTGTGGTGGAGTAGGTGCAGGAAATGGCTTTCAAGGAGCTTCAGCAGTTCATCAACACATGACCAATACCAAAATCACAGACCCAGAAATTTTTGAATTACGTTATCCAGTTCGTTTAGAAGAATTTTCGATTCGTAGAAATTCTGGAGGAAAAGGAAAGTGGAATGGTGGTGATGGTATTTTAAGAGATATTCGTTTCCTCGCACCAGTAGATGTGACTGTTTTAACCCAACACCGAAAAGAAAAACCTTATGGAATGCAAGGTGGTGAAAATGGAGAAACAGGTTTTCAAAAAATTGTTTATGCTAATGGTCAAGAAGAAACATTACAGGGAGTAGATGGCAAAAAATTAACTACAAATGACCGAATTGTTTTAGCCTCTCCAAGTGGAGGCGGATTTGGGAAAGGGTAGAGGAGATGAAGAGAGACAAGCTTATGTTTGTCTCTTTTTTTATTGATTTAGTTTACAATTCATAATAATCCCAGTTCCCTTTAATGTGATTTCAAGATCAGGGTATTTTTGAGTCAGTAATTTTAGCTCTTCAATCTTATCATTAAACTCAGATCCTAGAATAATTTCATACAGCTCATTTTTCTGAAGAAGACTTGTTAGTCCCTCCATTGTGATAGATGTATTGCCAATATGAATAAGTTCTAACCATTCTATGGCTGCCAAATATACTATGCACTCATCTGTTAATTGAGGATTGTCTTTCAATCGTAAAGCACTTAATTTTTTGAGTGGTATCAAATGTTTTAACCCATCATTTGTGATTTCTGTTGAGTCGATGTCTAGTAATTCTAAGGATTCAATTTTTCCAATAATCGCTAAGTGATGATCAAATAAATCAGAGCAAGATACATTTAAATGTTTCAACTTCTTGAAGTGAAGAAGCTGTTCCAATTCACTACTTTTAATTTCTCCAAAAAATGAATAAAATTCTGCTTCAGTATCCATGTCTTTATGGGGTTATTCCTTCAAATTAATTCCTGCACTTTTAGAACTAATGGCTTCTATTTCTACCAATCTATCTAAAAGAAGAGTAGATAATCTAACCATGTTTTTTAAGGCAGTAGGTTCTTTCACTAAACCATATTGTTCAAAGTAAATTTGATCTATACCCTTTGGAAAACTCTTGCCAAACCAACCTTCATCATCTTTGATTTCTAATGAAGAATATTCTAATTGAGAAGAAATAGCACCTCGTAAATGAGCATCGGAAAGTAGCTTGATGATTAACTTTTCGTTATTTCCTTTGACAATAAAGTCATTATCAAAAGCTTCATTTCCAATAGCAATGTCTTGCATTCCTAGAGATTTGCCAATTGTACTGAAAAAGCTTTTTTGGTAAACCTTAAAGTCAATACCTGATGTGTTTACAAAAGCAACACGCATTCTTGTATAAGTATCATTGTCTCTGTGTTCAGTATCTAATACAATTTCCCAATTATGATGTCTCACAACAATCATATGTGGTTTGGTAAATCCACCTTCTATGAAACCACCTCCCATATTTTTGGCTACTTCCATCCAAACCTCTTTTTGAGAAGGTCCAAAAATCTTTTTAAAGAAACCCATAAAAATTAAATTTTAATCCTTTGTCTAAAGTACCAAATTTTATTGCTAACTGAAAATGAAGAAGCCTTCCTACAAATTGTAAGAAGGCTTCTTCAAGATTTATTTTTGAAAATTTATTCTTTCAAACTAATTCCTGCATCTTTCGAACTAATTGCTTCTATCTCTACTAATGTATCTAATAATAGATAAGACAATTCTATTAAGCTTTTTAATTTAATAGGGTCTTTCAGTGTTGTTATACTTTCTTCAAAACGAATTTCACTTACACCTACAGGAAAGCTTTTTTCCATGCCTTTTCTCTTTTTCTCGTCACCAATTACTAGTGAAAATTTTTCTGTGGAAACAATTGATTCACGAAGGTACTCATTGGAAAATAACTGAGTAATTAGTTCTGTATTATTTCCTTTAATCATGAACTTGTCATCAAACTGCTTATTTCCAATCAAAATATCTTGTGCTCCTAAAACTTTTCCAATCGAACTCAAGAAGCTTTCTTCATAAATCATAAGAAGAATATTGGATGTATTCACAACAGGTATACGAACCCTTATGTATTCATGATCTCTCTCAGCATAATGATCTACTACAATTTCCCAATTATGATGTTTCACAATAATCGTATGTGGATCTGCAAGTCCACTACCTTCTACAAAATCACCTCCCACGCTTTTGGCTACTTCCATCCAGACCTCTTTTTGAGAAGGTCCAAAAATCTTTTTTAAGAAACTCATAAAGATTAATTTTTAATGCTTTGTCTAAAATACCAAATTCTATTACTAACTGAAAATGAAAAAGCCTTCCTACAAATTGTAAGAAGGCTTTTTCAAGATTTATTTTTGAGAAGTTATTCTTTCAAGCTAATTCCTGCATCTTTTGAACTAATGGCTTCTATTTCTAGCAATGTATCTAATAATGTACGAAATAACTCTATCAACTCTTTTAGGTCGATAGAATCATTTAATTTTCCATTTTCTACAAAATGAATTTCATCTACACCTGTTGGAAAACTTTTCTTCAACCATCGTATCTCTTCTCTAATTGCTAATGAAAAGCTTCCTGTGCGAAGCATTACTAATTCACGAAGATGTTCATTGGAAAATAGCTGAGTAATTAGTTTATCATTATTTCCTTTAATCATAAACTTATCATCAAACTGTTTATTCCCAATCAAAATATCTTGTGTTCCTAAAACCTTTCCAATCGAACTTAAGAAATTTTCTTTATAAAGCGTGAGACGAATATTAGATGTATTTACAACAGGTATACGAACTCTTGTATATCCATTATTATTTTCAGCATAATAATCTACTATAATTTCCCAATTATGGTGTTTTAGAGCAATCATAGGGCTTTTTGCATACCCATTAGGCTCTATGAAATCACCTTTTACACTTTTGGCTAATTCCATCCAAACCTCTCTTTGAGAAGGTCCAAAAATATCTTTTAAGAAACTCATAAAAATTAATTTGTGTGTTTTGAACAATGTTATTACTTGAAAATACAAATAAATAAAATGAGGTGCTAGACTATCTGACTATTAGAGTCATGTCACCATTGTTATTTGTTCTTTTTTATTTTGATCAAGTCTCCATTTTCGTAGTAATATGTCTCAACTACTTTATTCTCTTCATAGATCAGATAGGTTCCAGTTCCTTCTTCTAAGGATCCCATAGATCGTTCATTTCCGTCTTTGTCAAAACTTGCAAGAATAGAATAAGGTTTTTGATTTTTGTAAAGTATTTTAAAATTTAGCTGTCCATTCTTATGAAAATATACAACTTTAAAAGAATTACTTTCATTTTCAAAAATCAATTTACTGTATAGTGCTTTATTATCATAATAATTCTTCCATATGCCCACTTGTCGACCTTTCAAGTAGTTACCTTCTTGTTCTACATTTCCATTTTGATGATAGAATATCCATATTCCTTCTTGGAATCCATCGATATACTGTCCTACTGATCTAATTGAACTATCTGCATAAAAACCCTTCCATGTTCCAGTGTCATGGCAACCTTCTTTTGCTTTCCTAAAACCTTCAATCCAACTTCCATCAGGAGAAATTTCAAGGACAGACTGAATATCATTTGAATCAGGTATTCCTAAATGAAAACTGATTTCACCTTTTTTATCATATCATTTTTCCTCCGCATTTGTATATTTGATCATTTTTAGATCTCCATTCTTATAAAATTTCTTTTCTCTATACTCTTTGCTTTTTCTAGTTTTGATCGATTTTATGTCTCCATTTTCAAAATACTTTACAACTGTTCCATTTATGGAGTCTATTTGAAAAATATTTCCCTTAGAATCAAACCTCTTTATTACTCCGATGGGTTGATCATGGTTATATTCACGTTCTATTATTCTATCAGTGAAAGACCATCCTTCTTGCCAAATTCCATGTTTTTTACCATACTCATACGGACCTTTTGCGATTATTCTTCCTGAGTCATAATAAGATTCATATTTTCCAATCTTAACAGGTAAATTAAGCTTGTCTAGTTTTATGATTTTTTTCTCCTTAAGCTGTCCATTTTGATAATATATCTTAACATCTTCTGTACGATTGATAGTATCAAATTCAACAATTCTATAATTTTTTTTACTTGAGTAATAGTAGAATTTCCAAGTACCTATCATCTTATCATTGTTGAATTTTCCCTTAGCACAGAGATTTCCATTATCATAAGTGTATTTCCAAACTCCTACCTTTTTATTTTGCTCATTTAGTTTTCCCTTGGCGGATATATTACAATTTTTACAATTAAATCCGGCTAAGAAATTATTCTCATGGTCTTCCTCTTTGAAGCCATAATTTGCCCAGCTGAAATGAATATTAAAAATGAAAAGAAAGAGTATAATAGAGTATTTCATAAGAATGAAGATATAGAAGTCATTTAAGGTTTTGTTGAGAAACTACAAATAAGAATCTGTAAATCAGTTAGTTAACATCTGGTTTGATTAGTACTATAAATATCTAACTAAAAGTAAGAGTGTTTTGCTGTAAATCAGTTAGTTACACAGTTATTAAACCTAAAACTTTAAATTACTTCATATAATAAAAAACAAATCCTTGGGTGAATGATAATTGAATTTTTTAGTTTTTCCTTTTTTTAACCAAACGTTTTTATTCAAGTAAGTCTGTACCTTTTGTGAAGGGCAGGAGACATTTATTGATCCTTTGTTTCCATATAGAAATGAAGGACCTGTAGCCGTTGATATTAGAATGTATATAGTAATTATTGCTCTTGAAGTTTGGGCATTCATTATAGTATACAAAATCACTAAGAAAGAAGATACAAAAGATTAAGAATGTGTTTGTCATTTTTTAATAATGGACATCTTAATGGTTATGTTCTTGTTCAAAATATTAAACTTGATTCTATTACTAAATGAAAAAGCCTTCCTACAAATTGTAAGAAGGCTTTTTCGATATTGAAACTTTATGTTCCTAGTTTATTTTTACTACTCTTTCTACTTGTATACCATTCTCTGAATACAAATAAATCAAGTAAGTTCCTTTGGCTAAATCTTGTCCTAATTCTAACGTAGAATTTACATTCTCAACACTTTCTACAACATTTCCTAATACATCTATCACCTGTACTTTTTCTACATTAGTTGGGATGTTAGATAATGTAATTGTTGAAGTGAATGGGTTTGGATAAGCAGATAACTCTGTAAGATTTTCTGACTCTGTACCTACGATACATTGTTTGATTGGCTTCACTGTAATTGCTAGTAATTCTGTACTTACAATCCCATTTTCTGTACAAGAAGCACTACTAATTACTTGTCCTCTTACCAAAATTGTTGATGTTGGAGATAATGTTAGGGTAGAAGCATTGTCTGATGATAAAATCACTTCATCTGCATCAATAAAACTATACTCTGCTTGTTCACCATGATTCTCACCTGTTAATGTAAGTGTAACACTTTGTCCTTCACAAATCTCTGTTTCATCAGCTTCTAATGTTAAAGTAGGTACTACAGCATCTTCTCCAATAATTGTTTGTTCTATAGAAACACTAGCACATACACCATTTTTTACTGTCCAAGTAGCAACCAATGGTTGATTATTCTCCAATCCTGTGATTGATGAATATGGATCATTAAGCTCATCAATTGTTGCTGTTCCTGATACAACTTCCCAAGTACCTAAACCAATTTGTGGTTCATAAGCATTTAATCTAATATCATCCAATAAACAGATAGTAATTTCATCTTCTATTACTTCTTCACTTGGTGTATTATAAATTATCAAAGACTCTGTGATTGTACTTGATACTCCACATTTATTACTTGGTCTTGCAGAGATTGTTACTATACGATCTTGCTCTGAATCTCCCATTGGATGATCTTCTAAAGAAGCAATCAATTCATCTGTTTGGATAAGAGCATCACTTCCACTCAATGCAATTAGCTGGTCTACTCCATCTTTATCTTTATAGATTGCAGACCATACATAGTTTGTTGCATTTACTACACCTGTCACTTCATAATTTTGTGTTCCATTATCATTTGCACAAAGATCTTCTACATCAGTTATTTCAGCATTTTCGGTCGTTGGATTATTTGACCAGTTAAGACTTACTTCTTTGTTGATTGTTCCACAAGCACCTGTGATTTCTACACTAACATCACTTGCTCCTCTAATACCTGCTTTTGGAGTAATTAGAATAGATTCTTGTCCATTATTAGATGCTTCTAGTTCATCTGGAATTGACCAGAAAAACGAAATTTCTGAACCTTGTGGGTTTTGTACCTCCAATAGATATTCATCCAAACAAAGTGGTTCGTTCAAGTCCTCATTTTCGATGATGATACCATCAGCACTTGTTTCTTCCAATACAACTACCTTGATTGTATCATAAACAACATCACAAGGATTGTTTGCTCGATATACAATAACATTTTCACCTACTGATAAATTTATGATTTTATTTGCTTCAGCACTTTCAATACCTGTTCCTTCTAGAATAATCCACTCATAAAAATGCTCATCAGAAACTTGAGGGTTTAGCATAACTTCCGTTTCACAAGTGACAATATCAGCACCTAAGTCCAATGCTAAAGGTTGGCAACATTTTTCTGTAATTTCAAAAGCTGTTCTTTCTACACATAATAAAGTTTCTTGAGTAATGAAATTAAAGAAAGTACCATCATTTCCAAAGTTATTATCTGTATTCCCTAAAACATTGATTTTGCCATTTGCTCCTATGTAAGGTCCAGTATAAGTAGCAAAACTTCTTGCGATAGAAACTCCATTTATTTCAGATAAAATCATATAGTAAGTTCCTGCTGATAATTTTGTGTTAAGAGCTAATGTTTGTACTTCACATGTTGAAACATCCATACTTCCCTCTTTTACTACTGTACCATCAACTTTATCTTTTCTGATTTCATATCCAATAGATCCAGATGAACAACCTGCAAATGAGCCATAGCTTGTAAAATCAACGCTTTTTAAGATTAACTCATCTGTAACTTCGAACTTTGTGAAATTTCCTGCATATGAACTACTGATTGCATCTTCTGTAGAAGCTCCACCTACACCATCATAAAGTTTTCCTGCTGGAGATACCCATACTGTGCTTGGGAATTTTCCTTGATATGTATATGATGAGCTTGTCGCAATTATATTTCCTTCAGAAGCTGCATCATACCATAAATATTCACCATTAGAGCTTCCTGTAGCATTTACTGTGACTGCATCCCCAGTACAACGTTCTGCCTCTGCATCATTGTATTCTACAGTAGCAACCTCGATAGCTAGTATATCAAAAGTAAATGTTTGTGTTTTGCTAGTTCCACAACTAGTTGTTGTGATAAGTTCCACTTCTGTTTCACCTGCATTGGCAAAAGTATGTGTAGCACTTGTGCCTGTGTATGTAGTTCCTTCTACTGTCCACTGTACTACTGTTTCCCCTGACTCAATACTTAAATTAACTGCTGAACCTTGACAAATTTGAGCTTCTTTAATATCTATTCCATCTGCCTTTAGAGAAGCTACATTTGTGATAAATGATCTCACAAAAGTAGGCATATCCATATTGACCCATTGATCTTCTTCTGATCCACCTGTGAAGCTACCTCTAGTAGCAGTATAAAATTCATTATCCAATACACCACCATTATTGATGTTTGTAATACGCCCTATTTTACCTTTCCCAGCAAGTCCAAAAGATTCTGGGATTGAATAATAAATATTGCCATCAGGAGCGATTTGAAGGTGTCCACCTCTCATGCCTCCTGTAGTACCCAATGAAGTTGGATTCCCCAATCCTTGTGCATTGATAGGCATCGAATAAATCTGACCTGGGTTACTATTATCATATCCTTTTAGAACATATAAATACTCACCATTAGTAGAAAACTCTACACCATAAGGTTGAGTAATTGACGTCACTTCGTTTACAAATGTCAATGTTCCTGTTTCTGCATCAAAGTCATATAATTGTACACTCTGTCCAATAGTATAAGCCAGTTGAGTATAACAACTATTAAACTTCATAATTCCTATTTGATCCACAATTGGAGGAAATTCAGTTGTACATCTTAGACTAGGACCTACTGCTTGAGTAGAAGCTAATGTAATACCAGAACTTGTAACAGAAAAAACTTTAAAATTATTATTACACTTCTCATGAGCAACCAACCAATACTCTTCTGAGGTAGAGTTTGCTTTTAACACACCTACTTGTGCTTCTGTCAAATCTGCCAATAAGTTTGTAGGAGCGGAAACTGAAATATTATCTGCCCCAGTACCTGTTACTGTAATCGTATAATATACAGAACTTGGCGTTGTGTTTTGTACTCCATTAGTAGCTCTTTTCATTTCAACCAAGTAATACTTATTACTTGTTCCAGGTACAGGAAAAATAATTGTCCCTTGAGTAACATCCCATGTGCCACTTGTCAAAGAAAATGCAATTTGCTCAGCCCCATCATAAATCTTATCATCTACTACAGCAAATAACAAATTACCCTCTTCATCAGAAATAGAACTTGTACTTTCTGTTAAATTACCTGCTGCTCCTGAAGGTATCCCATTACCGATTACAGGGTCTCCACCACCAGAGAAGTCCATTTTGATATTACCACCAACATACCAAATACTAGCTTCCCCTTGAGCAAATACGTTTGCAAAGAGCAAACTGCTAATCACTAGTAAAAATAGCTTTTTCATAAAATTTTAAAATTAATTGAATACCAAAGTTATACATTTTTTGGTGGAAGTGAAATAAGATTGTGTGACTACTTTTTTGTGTAGTGGTTATGTTAATTTTTTAAGGGAATAAACGCTCAAATTCTTCTTCTATCTTTAGTAAAAGCTCTTTAAAATCAGTAGGATGACTAGTTGTTGATAGTTCTCTATTTTTGCTAAAGAATAGGAGAGGGTCTATCTTTTCTTCTAGTTGTTCAATATCCTCTGCTGTAGTTTCTTGAAAGGTTTGTCGAACTTGAAAAGCAATTGATGAATTAGTTGTGGGAAGATAATTCACCTCTTGTAAGTTTTTGAATTTAGTAGGAGGGAGGGTAGTAAGATAGTCTTGTCCCAAAAAAGTATAATAACCCAATCCAGGTAAGTACTCCATAAAGTCATGAATAGATGTTCCTTTCCAACCTATGGAACGACCTCCACTCTTAAAATGAGTGATGACTTCATGTTTTTCTTTATGAATTTCTTCTGAAATAATTCTTGCAAAAAGTACAGCTCCTTCTTCGTTCAAAATATTGAGGAGAAGATGAACATCTTGTATAACTTCTTCGATTTTCTTTTGAGCAATATCTATCACTCCACCACCATATACTTGTCCATACCTTGAGGTATCAAAAGAGAGGAAAAGTTTGTTTTTTCCCTTCACTAAGATACTTGTATAATATTCCCAATGAGCTAATAGATCTTTTTCTGTTTCAATCTTTTTCATTTTTCGCTCACTATCACCATATTTCTCGATTTTGAGATGCTTGTACTTGGTTGTGATTGCTTTTATGACAGTACTTGGCGTTAGTTTATGATAGTTGAGTTTGTAGCTAATATCAATTCTCATTTATTTGCTAATATTTTTAGTATTAAAAGTGTTCGAACTGAATTAAACTAAGACTTTTCCCAAAAACAACAAAGGTTCTACCCAAATTAGATAGAACCTTTGTGAAGGATTTAAGCGACATTTTTTAAATTCTTGTTAATCTGGATTGTTTCGGGTTTCTTTTTGGGAAGTTGTATGATATTCACCCAATCCAAAACTTTAATGATCAAATAAGTAGGGTCTATTTCATGCCATCTGAAGCCAAAGTTTGCACGGCTACCATGTGTGTGGTGATTATTGTGATAACTTTCTCCCATCATTAAAAAGTCAACTGGTAAGAAATTTTTAGAAGTATCTTTCACAGGGAAAGTAACATAACCTACTTTGTGAGCAAACCAATTGATAATTGCTCCATGTATTGGAGACATCAAATAATGAACTGGTAATAACAAGAACCAGTGCCAAGAAGGAGCAAACTGAATGTAGAACAATGTATATAATGTTCCCCAAGCAATTCTACAGAAGAAAGAACTTGCAAAATTATCAAACTTTTGCCAGTTAGGCACACCTTCTGTAAACTTGTTTTCTACCAATAATCTTCCATGACAGATATCAGAGTAGACTGTTTTGGTTTTCCACATCATATCAAATAAACTTGTGCTATACTTGGGCGAATGTGGATCTTTTTCTGTATCTGCGAATGCATGATGCATTCTGTGCATGACACCATATCCATAAGCACTTAGGTAATTTGAGCCTTGGAAAATAAAGGTGAGGACATAAAAGACTTTTTCCCAACCTTTTGACATAGTGAATGCTTTGTGGGCAGCATAGCGATGTAGGAAGAAGGTTTGGAAGAAAAGTGAACCATACCAGTGAATGACGAAGAAGAGAATAATTGCTGTCATAATTATTAATTGTTTTGATGATGAAAGCAAGTTGTATTTATTCTCTTGATTTATCTACTGAATTCGGACGAGTGGAAGCCTTTTTGAACTGAATGGTAGAATTTCTTGACCGAAAAAATTAATCTAGCCAATCTTTGAAAGCTTGTACTCGGTCTCTACTCACAAATACCTCATCTTCTGACTGATGAATGATTTCTAACTTTAGGCGACCATTGAAAAATGTATGAATCTTTTGAATGGCATCAATTGATAAAATCATTTGTCGATTAATTCTAAAAAATTGTTGAGGGTCTAATACCTGCGAAAGCTCATCTAGACTTTGGTCAATAATGTATTTTTCTCCTTCCAAATTTATCAAATAAGTTAGTTTTTTTTCACTCACAAAATAAACAATGTCTTGACTCAAAATGGATTTGAATTGAGCTCCTTTTTTGACCAAAAATCGCTTTTTGAAAGACTCCTTTTTTTGTAGTAAATTTTCTAATACATTGGTTTCTACAGTTGGGGGAGAAGCAACTTGATAGATCTCTTTAAATTTATTTACAGCAATCTCTAGTTCTTCAATATCAATGGGTTTTAATAAATAATCAATACTGTTGAGTTTGAAAGCTTGGATGGCATATTGGTTATAAGCTGTTGTAAAAATGATTGGAGTTTTTATCTCTACTTTTTTGAAAATTTCAAAGCTATTGGTGTCTGCTAGGTGAATATCCAAAAACACTAATTCAGCTTCATTATTTTGAAACCAGTCAATACTTTTTTCGACAGAATCTAAAATGTCTAGGACAATAATATCTTTATCAATTGATGATAATTGTTGCTTGAGGCGTTCAGCAGAAAAACGCTCATCTTCTATGATCAAAACTTTCATATTAATGGAATTCCAACTTTAAAAAACTGACTTTCTTGCACTACTTTTATTTCGTTTTTGCTAAGGTATGAATAACGATCTTGTAGGTTTTTGATCCCAACTTTTGAAGAAGTAGTATTTTCTTTTCGAAGTTGTAAGTTATTCTGTACCCACAGATAATGATTTTCAATCCATACTTTCATCAACAAAGGAGAATCTTCTAGTGCTTGGTTATGTTTAATTGCATTTTCAATTAATAACTGAATTGCCAAAGGAGCTACTTTTATAGAGTCCATGTCTTCAATGTAATTTTCTAGTTCAATCTTATTTTCTAAACGCACTTTTAACAAAAAGAAATAAGCATTTACAAATTTCATTTCATCCTTTAAACTCACTAAACTTTCATTTTGAGAGTCCAATACATAACGATAAACCTTTGATAATTGAGTAATGAATCGATCAGCCAATATTGGATCTTGATACACAACACCACTCAACACACTTAAACTGTTGAAGAGAAAATGAGGGTCTAATTGCTTTTTCAAACCTTCTAGCTTTGCCTTTAAATTTTCTTCTTTCAATTTTTCTTGTTGTACCAATGATTCTTTCCATTTTCCAAATAAAAAAGCTCCTTCATTGATGGCTGTAAATAACAAAGCTAAGGAAAAGGAGACAAAAATATTTTGCAAAACTACACTTAACGTAATATCTAAAGCAGAGACTAATTTACTATAAGTAAAGATTCCGATAAGTAGTCCAAGAGCAGAAAAAATAAAAATCAATAATATCTCAAATACCAAATGACGAATAATACTTTGATCCCAAGGAAAATAAATTGTAACCAATTTTTGTACTACTTTACTTCCTTCCCATATCACAAATGAAGTAGCCATTGCCACTAGTATTGATAAAAAGTGAGCTTTTGAACCCAATTCCATTGGAATAAAGAAAGTGGGTACTAGAATCCCAAAAGATAATACGCCTAAAACAGTAGACCACCGAAAACGAAACCTAAAATCATTCATAATTCCTTAATTAATTCTTTTTGATAACCATTATACTCATCATCAATGTATCCATGAGGATTACAAATAATCTCAGTTTCTCCAATTTTGTACTGTTGAGGAGTATGAATATGACCATGTATCCACCATTTTGGTTGATGTTTGAGAATGAAATTTTCTAGATTGGAAGCATAAGCAAAAGACACAGGGTTTTGTTTGTATTTATTGGGTAATGATTGAGGGCTTGGAGCATGATTACTTACTACAATATTTGTTTTGTTCGCTGTTTTTGTCAAGCTATTCTCTAGCCAATTAATAGATCTTTGATGAATGTTATATGTGTCAATTGTTCTCATTTTGGAATAAGAAGGATCACGTCTAATATACTTATAATCATTCATTTTTTGTTGACAAATTATTCCATGCTTTATAGGATTTCCAAACAAGGAGAAATCTGTCCATAAAGTCATTCCATGAAATACAACCCCATCAAATTCAACAGATTCATTTTCTAGAATATGGATATTTGAACCTATTGTTAAGTCTTTCATTTTATAGAGAGTTTTGGGATAACTTCCTTTGTAATATTCATGATTTCCCAAAACATAAATGACAGGAACTTGTGAAGGAATAGTACTTTTTATCCATTCAATACTTCTTTGTTTGGTATGAATATCACCAGCAAGAATCACAATATCTGCTTTTTCAAATGAAATATCAGTGATTCCAAATTCTTGATGTAAGTCACTAATGATTTGAATATTCATAGATTAGAAGTTGTTTTTATTCATTCAAAATTGCCTTCTTTTTTTAGACTTTTAAACCAATACAGCAGAATTATGTTATACCATTTACAAAACTATGAATTTGACCTTATTTTTTGAAACTCACAACTGCTTTCTATGAAAATTAACGTGCAAACATTCATTGAGACGGATGAAGATTTATCCGTAATCTTCAAACTGTTTAACAAAGACATGTTCTATTATCTCACAAAGAATGCCCCTGTAAAGCCCATTCGTTATGATGGTGATGAGATTGGGGCAGAGATTCATTTACAATTGACCATTCCATGGAAAGATGAATGGGTGAGTGTAATCACAGAGCGAGTGCTAGAAGATGATTGCTGCTATTTTGTGGACGAAGGGGCAAAGCTCCCATTCAACATTCGTACATGGAAACATAAGCACATTGTTCACAAAGTAGATCGTGGAGTTATTATAGAAGATGATATCACATTCACGTCAACAGATTGGTTTTCCGATCGATTTTGGTGGTTAAGCTTTCTGCCACAGTTTTTAGCGAGAAAGTCCCAGTACAGAAAATACATTAAAGAATGTCTCAAGTAAATATCACATTGACAAAGTCTCACCTTTTTTGGATTAAGATGTTTTACTTTGTTCCATTAGCAATCTTTGGAATCATGCATTTTGTGTTTCCAAATTACTTTGAATTTTTAGTTCCTAAGTTTGTCCCTGGAGGAATATTATGGGTTTACTTTTCTGGATTTGCATTAACAGCCGCAGGAATTGCCATCATAGGAAATATTATTCCTAAAGTTGCAGGGTTTTGCCTGATGTTATTTGTGTTGACTTTTATTTTTTCAGTTGATATTCCTGGAGTTTTTGTGGGTCAAGATAAGTATCGTTTTTTTATCTCCTTTCTTAAGGATATGAGTCTATTTGCAGGCACATGCCTATTCTGGATAAATGCTTCTAGTCAAAACAATCCTAAAAAAGACCTGTTATAAAAATGAAAAAACAACATTTGCCTCAAAAAATATGTCCAGTATGCCAGCGTCCATTTACATGGAGAAAGAAATGGGAAAAAAACTGGGAAGAGGTGAAGTATTGTAGTGAACGTTGTAGAAGAAATAAGTCTAATTATGAATAAACAAGACCAAAAAATATACATTATTGGTGCTGGAATCAGTGGATTAATTGCTGCGAAAGTACTAGAAGATAATGGATATCATCCCATTATTTTGGAAGCAACAGATAGAGTAGGTGGTAGAGTTAAAACAGATATTGTAAATGGTTATCAATTAGACCATGGTTTTCAAGTATTGCTTACTGCATATCCTGCTGCTAATAAATACCTTGATTATGAATCACTAGACTTACAAAAAATTTTGCCAGGAGCTTCTATTTTCAAGAATAAAAGCCAAAAAGTAATTGGTGATCCACTACGAGATAAATCCTTTCTGTTTTCTACATTATTTTCTGGTATTGGGACACTTTCTGATAAGTTCAAAATCCTAAAACTTAATAATCTTTTAGAAGAAAAAAGTTTGTCAGCTATTTTTGATGACAAAGAACAAACAACTCATTCATTTCTTTCAAAATTTGGTTTTTCAAATGGAATGATTGCTGATTTTTTCAATCCTTTTTTTAGTGGTATTTTCTTGGAAACACAACTGCAGACTTCTAGCAGGATGTTTGAGTTTGTGTATAAGATGTTTGGAAAAGGTTATGCTGCCATTCCAAAAGCAGGTATTGAGGCAATTCCTAGACAGTTGGCTGATAATTTACAGAAAACAGAATTCCAGTTTAATACTAAAGTAAAGACTGTTAATGATAAGGAGATTGTCTTGGATAATGGCAATGTATTGATAAGTGATTATACCATTCTTGCTACAGCAGCAAGTCATTTCCTAAATCAGGAAAAGAAGACAAAATGGAAATCTTGCCATACCTTCTATTTCGAAACAAAAGGAAAAGTAATTGATAAAAAGTTAATAGGTTTACTTGCCAACAAAGAAACAGTGGTAAACAATATTTTCTATCCCACTTGTCTAAATACAGTTGTAAAATCTACCAATGAGTTACTATCTGTTACAGTGATCGATGGAAAAGATTATACAAGAGAAAAACTAATAGAACAAGTTCAAAAAGAACTAAAAGAATATTGTAACATAGATGCTTTTCGACTCATCAAACACTATGATATTTCAATGGCTTTGCCAAATTTACAAAATATAAAATATGATATAAGACCTTCAGAAACTCATTTCAAGGATAATATATTTTTGGCAGGAGATACACATCTGAATGGTTCTTTGAATGCAGCAATGATTTCTGGCGAAAGTGCTGCTATGGGAGTTTTGGAAAGTTTAGAAACTCCATAAAAATGTGCATTTGATTTCTAAAATTTATACTTTATTTTAAACTACAAAAAAAGCTTCTTTCGGTTGAGAGAAGCTTTTTTATTATTCTGTGATTACTTGTTCAAAACTTTCTTTGGAAAGTGGTTTGGTAAAATATCCTGTTACACAATTATAATTCTTGCTTTGTTGGATATCTGTCACATCATCAGATGAGGAACAAATATAGAGTTTTGGTCTTTCTTCTATATTTTCTAAAAATGGTTGATACCAATTCAAGAATTCCCAACCATTAACATAAGGCATATTCAAATCCAAAAGGATAACATTGGGCAAATGTTCTCCATTCTGTACCAATTCTTCTAATAAGTTCATTGCTTTTTGTCCATTAAGGGCAAAAATAAGATTATCAAGAGAAAATTGTTTTGCCATACTTTTGATGATGACATGATAGATTGGGTCATCATCAATTGTTAACAATTTTATATCCATAGCTTATGTTTGTTTCATGTTATTTCAGTCAATCTACGAATAAAAAAACTTATCTACTTGGTTTAAATGACTTTTTTTTAGGAACTTAATAAGAAGATAAAAATAAGGGGTTTAAATTTTTCTAAAAGTGAAGGTAGTTAAGCAAGAAAAACTTTTTTTGGAAGAGAGAGGTCTTCAAAAAACCTATGAGATAGATATTTGTGAAGTTCATGGAAGTGAATATGTTGTAAACGTACGCTATGGAGAAGTTGGTACTGTTCTAAGAGAAGGTACCAAAACTGTGTTTCCTGTTTCTTATGATCGAGCCTTGAAAGTTTCAAACGAATTAGTTCTTAAGAAACAAGAAAAAGGATATCGTAAAATAGCAGTACAGAGTCAACAGAGAACCTCACAAAACCAAAATAACTCTTCTTCTAATAGGAATAGTAGTGGTGGTTTTTTTTCAGGTTTATTTGGTTCTACTACCAAGTCTCCAAAAATGCAAAGCTTTAAAGCTAGTTCACAAAAGGAAAGTATTCTACAGAGATTAGAGGCAGAAACTCAAGGAACTGTTTATCATACATGGAAACTATCTCGTGTCATTTGGAAAGCAGGAGAATTAAACATCAAGGAGGCAGCACCATACATTGTTCAACTAGCAAATAAAAATACAGATACATTGTATGAATATAGCGTTTGTTGGGCTTTGGGACGTTTGAAGTATGGTGAAGGCAGTCTTATTGTACTGAAAGATTTTTATGAAAAAGGAAATAAAGCACTCAAAAGAATTGCTGGAGAAGCAGTTTTGGAAAATATGAGTGATGAAGAATCCAAAGAAGCAATTCAGTCAATAATACCAAGTCTACCAGAGCAATTACAAACATTTACTCAAAACACAGAGGAAATAAATAAGGATGAATTATTACATAGTATATTCTACTCTTTGGATACAGAGGATGAAGCAGATTTTCTTTATACTTTATACATAATTTCTAAAATTAACCCTGTGATTCGCTGGGCTTTGTTAAGTTTTTTCAAAGAAGCTCCAATTACAGGAAACCTCGTTCCTGTCTTTCGTTATTTACTCAAAATCTCTGAGTTTAGACAAGATGCACAATTCCATACTTTATTATTGATACGTGCTTATGAAAAGGATTGGGGAAGAAAAACTTCCAAAGAATATGTTCATAGAAGAGGATTAAGAACAATCGCAAACAAAGTTCAAGAAGGGGCAACAGTCTATACAGATTGGGCAACAGAACTTTTACTGAATTATAAGGGAAAAGAGCTAGACAATACTTATGAAAGTTTAAGGCACTTAGCCAAATTTTATGTTTTGTATGGAGGAGCAGGTGATTGGTTGTTGTACAAAAGTGCTACTCAATATCGTTGGGAGAATCCATTAATGAATTGGTCATGGCAAGGAAGTAAACATTGTTGGTCATTGACAACTACCAATGATTCATTGAGAGGAAACAGAACTGAGGCAAATCCAGAAGCATGGAATGAAAGTAAAGAAAGTACTACCCGATTATTATTGGCTTGTGAAGATGAAGAAATATTAGTGTTTGCAGCTCGTATTTTTTTCCAAAATCAACATTGGTATGAACATGCAACAACAAGTTTTGTGTTTTCACTTTTGGCAAAAAACAATGATGCAAGTTGTTTATTAGCTGTTGATATTGCCAAGTCTTTGTATGATCCAGCTAATCCAGATACAGAATTATTAAAAGGATTATTAGAAACTCCTTTTATTCCTGCTCAACAATTAGCATTAGATTGGATTAAAGCCAATCCAATTAAGTTTTTGGTAAATTGGGAAATACTACATTATTTGTTGATTTCTCCAAGTGAAGAACTTTCTACTTGGGTAAAGCAAAGTGTACCTATTTATCTCAAAATGATTCCGAATCAGGTACAAGAAAAGGCATTGGCAAAAACACTATTTTTATTAAATGGAGATCCAAATGTATTGTCAGGAATGGCTCAAAAATATTGGGCTAATGAAAAGGATGCTAACGAAAAATTATTAGTTCCAATTGTTGATAAACTATTGAGTTGTTTTTCTGAAAAGCTTTTTAATTTATCACTAGATCCTATTTTAGCATTAATACAACATTCTTTTGAAAGTGTTCAGTATTTAGGTGCTGAGATTATTATAAATCACCAAAATTTTAATAAGGAACTTCCTCAAGATGTGTTGGAAAGTTTGCTGACTTCTCAATACGAAAAAGTAAGATCAGTAGCCGTTCGTTGGTTGAACACACAAGATACTTCGAGCTTATATAGCTATAAAGCTACATTATGGAAATATAGTTTGGAGGGAGAGTCAGAGTTGCGTACTTATTTGGTGAATCTTCATCAATACATTAACAATGATAGAGATGAATATTTAAAAGAGTTAGTTGAATATTTATTGCTACACACAACAGACGAACAAGCAGATGAATGTTTGTTACATTATTTCCAAAAAGAAAATTATCAAGAACAGACTCAAAAAGTATCTGTTGAATTATTTGAAAACTGGTTGAAAAGCTCTTTGGAACCAAGGCAATTATTTGCTGTCAATTCACTCATTTCTCATCCTAATATTCCTACTCAGTTACCACCTCATTATCTTGAAATGGCATTAGGCTCATCTCATGCTAGTGTAAGGAAAGAAGGACTTCAATTATTGAGTTTACTCTCTTTTGATGAATTATTACTCCAAAAAGAAGCAATTATTAAATTATGTTTCTCTTTATTAGAAGGAATCAAAGAGGGAATTTCGACAGTATTAGAAAAATTAAGTACATCAGAGTCATTTGGACAATATGCTATTAATGAATTAGGACAAGGTTTGTTGAGAAAAGAACAAACAGAAGGGGTTCATGAGCATTTATTTCAATTGATAACCAAAAATCTTTCAAATTATTACACTGCTATCGAACCCAAACGAATGTGGAAATTATTACATTCCAATTACTTAGTTGCAAATGATTTGGGTGCACTTATATTACAACAGCAAGACCTAGGTCAAATACGTTTAAAGACTTTGATTAATTTAACTAATCATCAAGTAGTCTCGATTCGTCAAACAATTTGGAATTATCTTATTCAAGATGTGAATCGTGCTCGATACGAAGTAGAACAAGCTTTGCGTATTTTGGATAGTGATTGGGAAGATAGCCGAAACTTTGGTTTCCAATATTTTGAAGAGCATTTTGAAAAAGAGCATTGGACACCAGAATTATTAATTAGTATTTGTGATAGTGTACGAGAAGATGTTCAACAATTTGGACGAAAGTTAATTACTCGTTTCTTTGAAGAGAAAGCAGGGGAAACTTATTTACTACACCTTAGTCAGCACCCCAATAAAGATATACAATTGATGGTGACAAACTATGTAGAACAATTCGGAGGTGATAATCCTAAAAATTTGGCAGAACTATCTCCTTATTTTAGAACAGTATTGATGGGAATAAACAAAGGTAGAGCAACCAAACAACGAATTTTTGAATTTTTGCATAAAGAAGTATTAAAAAGTGAAGAAGTTGCCAAGCTACTTTTACCATTATTTGTGGATTTATCACTTACCGTATCTATCGAAAATAAAGCAAAAGTGATTGTTATTTTGAGAGATGTGCAACAAAAGTATCCTCATTTGGATAATCCATTGAAAATTAAAAACCTTCCTACAACTTAAAAAAGAGACATTATGCTATTCAATTATAAATATGGAGGAACAACTAGTGTAGAAAATAGTACTACTACTACAGGAATGAACTTTTCTCCTGATACGCTAAGAGAACCCACTTTTTTTGTAGGAAGTCTTCAAAAACACATTCCATTTAGAGAAGCAATTTCTGCTTTGCATGATATTGTGGTTTCTGATTTACGTTTCAAACCCAAAGATAGGGAAGAGTATAAGGAGTGGTTAAAGACACAAGAAGAAGTTTGGTTAGCAGAAGCTTTGAGAGGGGCAGAAGATGTAAGCGAGAATATCAAAGACATTCAAGCTCGTCTAGTAGAAATTAGAAAACAGAGAAATCAACTTCAAGACCCTTATAACAAAGCTGTTCGCACCTACTTTGATTATTTGTATAAGCGTGATTATGATGCTTGGTTTGTTTTAGATCCTGTGATTACGGTACACCCAGATGAAGTATTTTTTGAATGTTTTAGTCAGGACGAATCCTCTTATGGAAAATTGTCATGTAATTATAATGTATTCAAGAATATTGAAGAGTTTGCTTGTGGCACTACAAACATTGATTATTCAGCTCAATTATATAATGAGTTTCAAAAAATAAGGGATTATAAAGAAACACAGTTTTCAATAGATCCAAGTGGTTTTGATGTACAAACAACTAATGAAGAGGCTTACAAAGAAGTAAAGATTGATTTGCCAGAGAGTTGGGTAAGGGGTTTTTTGCAAGTAAGTTCTGCAATGACATTGGATGCTGTAGATTTTGATTTACATCCAATGGATTTATATAACGTGATTTTTTACCTCAAGAGGAATAAAGAAAAGGATAGTCCTCGTTCTATGAAGTATATTTTAGAACCTAATCGTCCTATTCGTATTGTACTAGAGCCTTGGAACTATGAAATTGTGTGCAAACGCTCCATTTATCAAGGAGATTTACCTAAAGAAATTAGAACTTGGGGAAGAAGAAGGCTATTGACCTTAGAGCGTTTATTGCCAATTACCAAAAGCTTTAAAGTTACTTTGTTGGGTACAGGAATGCCTTCTTTTTATGTAGCCGATTTGGAGGATATGACATTTACATTAGGGATGTCAGGTTGGACTGCCAATGATTGGTCCAAAACAGGTAATTTTGATTTGATGAATACTCGTCATGAAGTAGATGCTTTGACACAACAAAAAGTGTTTTTGGGCTTAAAAGAACATTGGTTTGCAACAGCTCAACAATTAAGTTCACAATTATCATTGGATACAGCATTGGTCAAAAGTGCTTTAAATTTACTAGTTCAAGAAGGAAAAGTAATTTTTGATTTACATCTCAAAGTATATCGTTTGAGGGAATTAAGTAAAGATGATTTGCCAATAGATAACCTTCGATTTAGTAGTGAAAAGGAGAAGAGAGCTTATGAATTATTAGAAGCTGGAGCTGTTTCTTTTCATGTAAATGAAACACCAGAAGGTTTCATAGAATTAAGTGGAACGGTCAAAGATGGAACAACTTACCGGACTTCTCTAGTACTAGATAATGATTTTCGAATGAAACGTGCTCATTGTGAGTGCTTTTTCTATTATCAAAATGAATTAAGAAAAGGACCTTGTGAGCATATTTTAGCATTGAGAATGGCGTATGAACGTCAAAAAATGTAAGTGTTTTTTTTGGGCTTATTGATAAAAAAATTATATATTAGTAGATGGGTGACGAGGAGCTAGACCTTGCATTTAGAATGATGCATCATCATTCACGTAAATAGATACCTTACGCTTCACTGAAATAATCTTTATCTTAGTGGTAGTACTCTAGTAACACCCCTTATGGGTATTACAGTACTAACTCTAAGAGTTTAATTAACCATAAGGGGTGTTACTAGAGTACTACCACTGTGGAGTTGATTAATTCAGTCTTGAGACCTGTACGAAGGCTCTTTTCGTTACCCTATTTTACATTTTTAACAAACACCGAACACAAATACCTTTTTTTAATAATAAAAAACCATGGCAAATCTTACGAGACAAGAACTCTATGACCGGATCAAAGAGTCTTCTAAAGACAAAGTAATTTTAGAGGAAATGAAAAGATTGGGTTTTTGGAGTGAAGGCAAACCCAGCTTATCAGAAGATCTTATCAATGAAGAAACAGAACTTCGAAAAGAATTAGACCAGTTACTAAAAAAGCAAAGATTATTTGAACAAAAAGACGAGCTTTTAGCAAATATTCATCAAGAGCGAATGAAGATTTCTAAAGAACGTCAAAAAGTAACAAAAGAAGAACGCCAAAAGCTTAAAGAAGAAAAAGCGAAGCGTTGGAAGGAAATGCAGGAAAATGATATTGTCTTTTTGGGGGAAGATGTATCAAAAGCATTACATCATAAGGAATTAGATTTAGGGCGTTTAGAGAATTATGGAGTGCCTGTTATCAATGATGTTAATCATTTGGTAGAGATGATGGAAATTACATTATCGAAGCTTCGTTTCTTGACTTTTCATCGTACTACAAATCAAATTTCTCACTATAAAAGATATTATATTCAGAAAAAAAGTGGAGGTACTCGTGTCATTTCGAGTCCTATGCCTGATCTGAAAAAATTACAATACTGGGTATTAGAGAATATCTTGAATCAAATTCCAGTGCATGAAGCTGCTCATGGTTTTGTAAGAAATCGTTCCATCAAAACAAATGCAGAACTTCATGTAGGAGCAGAATTAGTAATTAATCAAGATTTAAAGAATTTTTTCCCTTCTATTACCTTTGAGAGAGTAAGAGGCTTATTTCGCTCTTTTGGTTATTCAGGACAACTAGGAACTATTTTCGCTTTGATTTGTACAGAGCCAGAAGTAGATGAAGTTGAATTGGATGGGGAAACATATTATGTTGCTAAATCAGCTCGTTATCTGCCTCAAGGAGCACCAACGAGTCCATTAATCACAAATATTTTGTGTAAGCGATTAGATAATCGATTGAAGGGAATGGCAACCAAAAATAAATTTACTTATTCTCGTTATGCTGATGATCTGACTTTATCTACAAATGATAAAGAAAGTATGAAAAAGATTCCTCAGATTTTATGGCAAAGTAAGAAAATTGTAGAAGATGAGAGTTTTGAGTTGCACCCAGACAAACTACATGTCATGAAAAATGGCAGTAGAAAGGAAGTAACAGGAGTTGTTGTCAATGAGAAAATTAATGTTGGTCGAAAAAAACTAAATCAGTTTAGGGCTTTACTTCATCAAATTGATAAAGATGGTCCTGAAGGAAAAGAGTGGCAAGGAAATACAAATGTATTGAATTCCATTAAGGGTTATGCTGATTTTGTCAATATGATTAATCCTCAAAAAGGAGAGAAATTATTGACCCAAGTAAATGGTCTTTGGCAAAAATATGACCATGAGAAAGTACATGTTGTTCCTAAAAACGTTGAAAAGCCAATAGAAGAACCTGTTTCAGTACCTACAAATGAGGTAAAATCCACAGAAGATACACAAAAAACTAAAGAGTCCACAAGTGATAAAAAGTCTTGGTGGAAGCTATGGTAAATTATTTATTCAAGATATTTGAAAAAAGGTTGTCGTTCTAAAGACAACCTTTTTTATTTTGCAGTTGTTTTTGATAAAAGTCATTGAAAATTTCGTACTAAAGTAGAAAAAAGCTGGTTACTTTTGTGATGACTTAGAAAATCATATCATATGAAAGAGAAATTACTCTATATATTTATTTTTTGTCTGTTTGCAGGGAAGAGTTTTGCCCAAATAGGAATGACAGTAGAAACTCCTGTAAATATGGAAACAGTGGTGCAGAACCTAGCAGGAAAAGGCATTGAGATTTCTAATGTTTCTTATCAATGTGATTCAAGGGCCTTTGGTTCTTTTAGTGATATATTGGGTCAGATAGGTCTTTCTGAAGGTTTGTTGTTAACCACAGGTACAGCAGAAGAGGTAGCCACTTCTAATAATCAAGAAAGTGCAGGTTTAAGTTTGTTTGGTAGTGATCAACCATTTTTCGATCCAGATTTACAACAAAGTCTTAATCAGTCAGGTACTTCTGGTGATATATTTGACATGTGCCGTGTAGAGTTTGATATTAAACCTACGGAAGAAAACCTTAGTTTTCGTTATGTTTTTGGTTCAGAAGAATATCCCGAATATATAAACAGCTTTTTTGATGTTTTTGGGTTTTACATCGAAGGAGAATTTATAGAAGGTTTGGGAACTGAAACTAGAAATTTAGCTGTAGTGCCCAATACAAATCAAATTGTTTCTGTCGGTTCTATCAACCAAAATAATAATTCTCAATACTATATTAGTAATAACCAGCTTAGTGCTTTACCAGGTGGACTTCGATTTGAATATGATGGATATACAATTCCTTTGACTGCAACTACACAGGTGATTCCTTGTGAAACTTATCGAATGAAATTAATTATTGCCGATTTTCAAGATGCTATTTATGATTCAGGTGTTTTAATAGAAGCAGGTAGTTTAGTTTCTACTTCTACGGCTCTGGCAGAAGTGGAGTATGAGACAGAAGATTTTGATTATTTAATAGAGGCTTGTCATAATGCTGAGATTGTTTTTTTCCGCCCAGATTATAGTGATATAAATAGTTCGTTTGCTATTAATTATGAACTGAATGAAACAAGTACTGCAACCGAAGTCGAAGACTTCCCACGTTTATTACCTTCTCCCATTATCATTCCAGCTGGAGATTCAGTTTTCAGGATGAAGTTATTTTCTTTTGAAGATGGTATAGAAGAAGATGAAATTATTAAAATTGATTTGCTACATAGTTGTCTTGATAAATCAACCTTTTCCTTAGAAATCCCTTTAAAAGATGAATTTCCTTATGAGATTCCTCCTGAATCAATTTGTAAAGGAGATTCTGTTCAACTAAATGTTGAAGATCAAACTGGTAAATATGCTCTTACTTGGGAAAATACATCATTCCTTTCTTGCTTAGATTGTGTATCTCCATGGGCAAAAAACTTGCAAACTGACACTTTTTCTACTAATGTTCGACACATTGAAAGTGGTTGTAGAGTAGACCGAGAAACTGCTGTAGATGTTTTAGATGTTATTGCTGATTTTGAATATGAGCAATCAGAAGATTATACAACACTTGATTTTCAGTTCAATAATTTATCAAATGATGCCACTAATTATATTTGGAACTTTGGAGATGGTACTATTAATACAAAAGATGTAAATCCTTTTCATACTTACCCTTTCGAAAATACTTCACAAGAAGCCTTGAAGTATGATGTGAAATTAGTAGCACAATCAACCAATCCATTTTGTACAGATACTATTATCAAATCACTTGAAATTGAGGAACCATTATTCATTCCTAATATTGTAACACCAAATGGTGATGATAAAAATGAAAGCTTTTGGATTGATGGAATCATTTACTACAAATGGGAATTTAAAGTTTATAATCGTTGGGGAAAGGAAGTTTACTTTTCAGAAGGATATCATAATGAATGGACAGCTGAGAATGTAGAAGATGGGGTGTATTATTATGAACTGACAAACCCTAAAAAGGATCGTATCTATAATGGTTGGATTGAAGTTCTTCGTTAAAAAATGAAAAAACTGAAATTATACATTAGCATGAGTCTTGATGGTTTCATTGCTACCAAAGAAGGAGATTTGTCCTGGTTATCTATAGTGGAGAAGGATGGTGAAAATTATGGATATCATGCTTTTTGTGATACTGTAGATACTTATTTGGTTGGTAGAGTTACTTATGATAAAATATTAGAACTTACAGGTGGTGTTTTTGCACAAGAAGAGCAATTTCAATGTTATGTAATTACTAGACAAAAGCGAGAAAGTAGAAAAAATCTTACATTCTATAATGGAGCTATTGAGGAGTTGATTACACAATTAAAATCAGAAGAGGGTAAGGATATTTATTGTGATGGAGGAGGGCAAGTTGTTCAGCTTTTGATGGAAAAGAATTTAATTGATGAGTATATTATTTCGATCATTCCAATAATGTTGGGAGATGGAAAACGTTTATTTTTGGGAGGAGTAGATTCTTTTGGTTTAGAATTACAAAGTAGTAAGTCTTTTGATAAAGGATTGATACAATTACACTACAAAAGAAAGTAAAGAATGAAAAAGGCAAAAATTTTATATTGGATATTGTGCTTGGCAACTTTGTCTTCATTTGCACAAAACTACCAAGGATTAAAGATTAATGAGTTTTTTGTAGGAACTAGGGTCAATGGAGCAAATCATTGGGTTGAGTTTTACAATCAATCTGATCGACCAATTGACCTAAAAGGATTGTACTTTACATCATCTAATGGAGAATTGGATATGTGGGAGCTAGAAGAAAGTGCAGTAATTGATACAAATGAGTACTATGTGATGTTCTTGAATAAAGTTCCTGAGGGTAATGAAGTAACTGCTTTTGTAAATCTTAATAATGAAGAAAATTATTTGGCAGTTACTCAAAAAGTAGGAAATAAATATTTTGTCATTGATGAAGTAAATTATACAGAACTAGCTCAAAGTGAACACAGCTATCGAGCTTCTATAGGGCGTTACCCCAATGGAACTGGAGAATTTCGTTTGATGAGTACTAAAACACCTCAATTTCCCAATCAAAAACAAAGTGCAAAAGAATATTTTGCTCCAACAATTATGACTGGAGCAAAAGGTGCTTATGGATATACAACTGCTAGGCTTCAGGAAACACCACCAATTGATGTTACCATTAAACCTAATGGTTCTTATATGTTAGGTGCTTATGCTCGTGCAAATTTTTCTTACTTTAATATTTTTGCTGATATTAATTATGTTCATAGAGGTTATGGATATGAGTATATTATTGCTGATAGTAATCAACAAGCTATCTATCAAAAAATTATTGATGGTAAACAGACAGTAGGAGCTCTAGAATTTGGAATGGGAGGAGGTATTAATATTACTCCTAGAATTAATGCTTTTGCAGGTTTAAACTTAGGAATTACAGTATATGGTATTGCTCAATATACTGAGACTTTCAAAGGGTCTATTCGTAGTTTTGATGATCAAGGAAATGAAGTGTGGACCTATTTAGAAGATGTCTTTGAATCTGAGCCAGAAAGTAATTATCAAAACTCAGACATTGTGAAGTTCAATGCGATTTTGGGACTTCGTTATGAACTGTTAGATAATGTCCATATAACATTTGTCTACTATAATGATGTGCTCGGAGTGAATTTTGGGCAAGAAGATTTCGCAAGGAGTTTGGAGTTTCATACCTTTCATTTGGGATTAGAGATACCAATGAATGTAGGTGAAGGAATTGCTCGTTCACTTTTTTAGAGAGAGAAGACGAAGAAAATGAAAAACCTCTATTCAGAAGATGAGTAGAGTTTTTTTGTTTATTTAGGTGTTTTATTGAAATATTCTAACAAAAAATCATAGATACAATTTCCTCTTTTTTCGATTATTTCAATCCAATTATTAGAATCTTTCCATTGATCTTTATTGCTTTCATGTTCTTTATAAGAACCTAATTTAATCTCATAACTTTTTTCTTGAGGATGCTTATCCCCCAATGATGAATTTTCTCTTGTTGTGATTAATAATAAATTTCCAATTCCATTGATGACTGAATTTACCTTTTCTTCGTTATTGATTTGTTCTTTATTTACAGATGATTGCCAGTTTTGAGGTAAAATATGTTCTAAGGCAACTCCTTTATTGAATACTCTTCGTAAATTTTTTCTCATAGAATCATTATCATTCTTTTTTAAAGAATCACCATTCTTTTTAATTTCATATTTGTATAACAGATAGGTCATTTTCCATTTCCAAAAATGAAATCCATTTGTTAAAATATTAGTTTTATGATTTTTAATATAAGCTAGAAAGACACCTTGTAAATCATCTCCAAATAATTTTTTTCTAAAACCTAATTTGATGAAATCATCTAATATATCATTAACTTCTTCATTAAATAATCTACTAAACAACCAATCAAATTTTTCTCGTCCTTTGTATGATTTATTATGATAATTCCCATGAAAATCCCAAGTATAAAGAAGTAATTCCCATTTTTCTACCTTTAAAGTATCAATATTCTTATGATGTAGAAGTATTAAAAAGAGTTCTAATGAACGATTTCTATCCAAAATTAAACAATCTCCAATTAATAGATTCTCTTCATCTTTTTTTACTAAATCGTTACAAATAAACTGAATAGATTTTAAGAAAGCTTTTGCTAATGAAACGATATATGTTACTTTATTTTCGTTTTCATTAATTCTATCATTGATATATTTTAAGATATTTTCTTCGAAATTGCCTGATAATGATGGAAAATTGAAATGTTCTTTTTCTCTTTTATTT
>JAAEPT010000126.1 GCA_024232295.1 Cytophagales bacterium | reverse complement strand
TGGTCATTATTTTGTTGATTCTGCTGACCATCTTGGTTCTGTTGGTTTTGTTGTTGGTCATTATTTTGTTGATTCTGCTGACCATCTTGGTTCTGTTGGTTTTGTTGTTGGTCATTATTCTGTTGATTCTGCTGACCATCTTGATTTTGTTGTTGGTCATTATTTTGTTGATTTTGCTGACCATCTTGATTCTGTTGGTTTTGTTGTTGGTCATTATTTTGTTGATTCTGCTGACCATCTTGATTTTGTTGGTTTTGTTGTTGGTCATTATTTTGCTGATTTTGCTGACCATCTTGATTTTGTTGGTTTTGTTGTTGGTCATTATTCTGTTGATTCTGCTGACTATCCTGGTTCTGTTGGTTTTGTTGATTTTCTTGATTTTGATTATTCTCAGGAAGCTTTTGCTCTAACAAATATTTTAAAACCTCATAGTTGTAACGAGCCAACATATTTTCTTTATCTGTTTTGATTGCTTCTTTCAAAAAGTTTAAAGAAGTCTTAACAGTCTCTTTTTGTGTATCATCAAGTGGTTGATAAGAAGTGATCCCTGTTCCTAAAAAAGTGATTACTCCCATTTGATTTAGTGCAATGGATTGTAATACTGGATCATCATAATTTTTTGCATAGAACAATTCTGCATTTGCAGTATCTTGCTGTGACCAATAAGCATGTGCTAAATTTAACTGAACACGCTCATCATAAGCAGTATCTAAAATGATTTGGTATTTACTAATAGCTGTTTCCCAATCTTGCTTTTCAAATGCATCTTGAGCCTCATCACGAACTGTGTTGAGTTCATAAATAGTATGAAACCCACTTAAAATAGACAAAGAGAAAAAAAGTAATATTTTGTGCATCATATTTTCAAAACTTTGATGGCGAAAATAAGATCAATGATCAATAACCCTAAAGCAATATACAAGAAGTAATGATACACTACATTTTTGGGAGTACTTACTTTAATGCTTTCACGACTAGTTCCTTTTAGTTGCTCAATTGCATTTGTTAAACGTTGCGAGTCATTCTTTCGGTTTGAAATCTCAAAGTATCTCCCATTTGTGATTTTTGCTAATTTTTTAAGAGAAGTACGGTCTAGGCTAGTTGTAACAATTTGTCCTCGTTTATCTCTTTTCTTCCCATGTTTAGTTGGTATAGCACTACCTTGTGTTGTACCAATTCCCAAAGTAAACACTTTAATCCCTTCTGACTGAATATCTTCTGCAATGTCATACATCTCTTCTCCAAAATCTTCTCCATCAGAAATTAAAACAATTGCTTTTGCATGGCTCTTAGTATCTGTATCTTTTTTAAGTTTTGATAAACCTAATTTTAGTGGACGAGCAATGTCTGTTCCTGAGTGTGATAGGATAGAGGGGTCTGAAGAATCTACAAATAACTGAAATGCATTCAAATCATAAGTTAGAGGGCATTGAACATAGGCACTAGATGAAAAGATGATTAATCCCATACGATTACCTGCCAATCTTTTACTGATTTTCTTTAATTCAAATTTAATACGTTGTAATCTACTAGGACTTACATCGTTTGCATTCATAGAAAGTGATAAGTCTAATGCTATGTAGACATCTTTACTAACAGTTTGTATTTCTTGCTTTCCATTTTGATTAGGAAGGTAAGGTTCTAATGTACAAATGATGAAGAGCGAAAAATAAACGCTCCTAAGTACAAATTTGTAGGCAATATTGTAGAAAGAACTTCTTATTTCTTTGGCTGCCCTAGCTGTACGCAAAAAATACAAGGCATAGAAAAATACAAAAAGTCCTATGAGGATAAAATGTGTATTAGAAAGTTCGTGTGAAAACTTCATACGCTCAATGTACTATTAATTATCGTGTTGAAATACAATTTTACGTAAAAGCTACTTTTTTTTCAATAAATGTTTGTTAAACTTTTTGAAAACTCGATTTATCTCGTACCTTTGCATCGCTTTTGAGAGAAAGGCATATAGTTCGGGGTGTAGCGTAGCCCGGTCATCGCGCCTCGTTTGGGACGAGGAGGTCGCAGGTTCGAATCCTGCCACCCCGACTTACAACATATTGGAAAATAAAGACATATAATTTTCTCTGAAAATAATTACTGAGTTCGGGGTGTAGCGTAGCCCGGTCATCGCGCCTCGTTTGGGACGAGGAGGTCGCAGGTTCGAATCCTGCCACCCCGACTTTTTCTATTTATATAGAAGTTGGTCTTGTAGCTCAGCTGGATAGAGCAACTGTCTTCTAAGCAGTAGGTCCCAGGTTCGAATCC
>JAAEPT010000125.1 GCA_024232295.1 Cytophagales bacterium | reverse complement strand
TGTGGGTCAAACTCTTGTAGTCTCGCATAGGTACTTTCCTTTTCTCTTGGTAGAGATTTGAAAGTAAGCTTTACCGTAGTCTCGGTAAAACCTATGCGAGTCACCCCAGCTGAGCTGGGGGTTTACCCAATTTAATTACATTCACAACCTAACCAGGTGGTAAACATAGTTCGCTATCGCTCGCGCCAGTTACCACAACGTTATGTTTTCTAATATAGCATCACCAAATTGAAAGATGGAGTTTAAGGTTTGTCCAAGTCAAATATAGAATTTAAGAGGTTCCTGTCTGAATGCTCAGCATCTATGAGCGATATGGAATTAAAGATTGGAAGCTTGGTATTAGATAATTTTTTAGAAGTAGAAAGCAAGTCTTCTGCTGGCGGAGCTAGGGCAAACAAAATATCAGCACTCATTGTAAATAGTGGAAAAAGTGTTTTACCTTATGTAGACAGTGGAACTGAAGCATCATCAACCAAGCCAAAAATCAAGAATCTTTCAATGTTAAAGGTAAAAGGGTTTCGGGGTTTTAACGAACCCCAGGAATTTGATTTAAGTAAAAGGTTCACCTTTATATATGGACTAAATGGAACTGGAAAATCGAGCTTCTGCGAAGCATTAGAGTATTCACTTACTGGAAAGGTTAATGAAGCGTCAAGCAAAAGATTTGAGCCAGGTCAATATGTAAATAATAAATCATCTTCGAAGGCTGAAGTGTCATTGACAGTAGAGTTTGATGATGGGAGCTTTGCACCTGCAATAATAGATCCACTAGAAAATGAATTTCTATTTATTGAAAGAACTAGAATCGAAGCATTTGCTAGAGTTTCTTCATATGCGCCACAAGGGCAACAGCAGCGATTATCAACTTTATTTGGTTTGGAAGAATTTAATGATTTCTGTAGTGGATTCAATAAGACAATAGAGCACAAACTGCCAATTACCCCCACCAAGAAAAAAGAGTTAGAAGTTAAAGAAAAAGAAGTAGAGAAATCGAAGCTAATTATTGAAAACAAAAGTTTAGAAATCAAGGGATATGGAGCAAGAAAAGACACGCTTCTGTCAAAATACCCGAATAATAAATTAATATCAGAATTGTTGGCGACACTTGAATCTGATACTGTTGGTTTAATAATAAAGAAAAAGAATGAAATAGAAAAATTATCAAAAATTGTTTTTAAGCCAGTAGATAAAGCCCAAGAATTTCTAAATACTCTAATAGGTCTAACTCAGCAATTTTCAATTCTTAAAACCCTTGCTGATGAAGTTAAAAAATATAGAGATGAAATTAATTTTATTGACTTATATTCGGCGGTTAAAAAAATATCCTCTAGCCCTATGGACTGTTGCCCTGCATGTGACACGCCAATTTCTAAAGTAACAACAAACCCTTTTTCTAAAGCAGAAGCTCAACTAAAAATATTTGAAGAAATTTCCGCAAAACAGAAATCTCTTAATGAAAAAAAGAAAAGCATTTCAGAATCATTAATTAAGCTTTCATCTCAACTAAAAACGGTTGATATTTCAACTTCCCTGAACCTTCTTAATTTCAATCAAGAATATGAATCAATAAAGTCAAATTTGGAAAAGAAGATTAGCGAGTGGGGTAAGTGGAATTGTAAAAATAAAGAAGCTTTTGAAAAGGTGGCAAGTCATAAAAAGGAGCTTAAATCGTTAGAAACAGATCATAGAGAATGCTCGACAATAACTGAGCTTTATAAGGCTGCATATAAAGAGAAAAGCAAAGCTGAAAAGATTATCAGTGAATTTAAGACTGCAAACAAAGACTTGATAGCTAAGGTGGAAGAAGAAAAAAAAGAGATCTCTAATTATTTGAGGTACTCAGAAGCATATGAATATTTTATTAATAAGTTAAAGCTATATTCAGAAGGTCTTCCTCTTAAGCTTGCCAAATCACTTGACGAGCAAGTTGTAGAACTTTATAACGCGATTAACAGACATCCATATAATCATGAAGTATTAGAGTCAATCAGCCTTCCAACTAAGCCCAATGACGGAATTAAAATAAAATATCTGGATGGAACCACCGAAGATGCATTAAGAGTATTAAGTGAAGGGCATTTAAGGTGTCTTGGATTATCAATTCTTCTCGCTAAAAACATTCATGACTCTCACAACGTAATAATTTTTGATGATGTTGTTAATGCTATAGATGACGAACATCGAGCTGGGATAATAAATGAGCTATTCTCAAATACTCTTTTGTCAGAAAAGCAAATGATTCTTACAACACATGGTGAAGATTTCATTAAAAGGTTAGAAAATGAACTTCTCAGTAAGGGACTGAATAAGAAGTTAGGTCGATATGATTTCCTTAGAAACCATGATTCACGTGAGCTGTTGATAGAGCCTGATTTAAACAGGCATTATTTGGTAAAGGCCAACAATAACTTCAAGAAAGGTTTGATAAAAGATGGCTTGATGGAATGCAGACGTAGTCTTGAAGAGCTTGCCCCAAGATTGTGGAAAAAAATGAGAACTGAGGGGCTTGATCCAGCTTTGAGTTTAAAGCTTAGAGCACCGTTGACATCACCAGACTTATACAACCTAATTGATGGTCTAATTGGTTATGTCGTACAAATAGAGAAAAGTCCTGGAATTATTAATTTTTCTAAACATCGCGAATGCTTGATGAAAATAAAAGATGTTAGTAAAAAAAATCAAGTAACATGGACTTTATTGAACAAAGGAACTCACGAAGAAGATAGAGATGAAGAATTTGATGAAAATCAAGCTAAAGACCTTTTTGAGCTATGCATAGAGTTTGAGGGATTAATTAAAAAC
>JAAEPT010000124.1 GCA_024232295.1 Cytophagales bacterium | reverse complement strand
TTTAGATATTAACCTATTAGACAAAGCCTTGTAGCCAATCACCTGCCTGTCATTTACTATTTCAATCATTTTTAAAGCTATTATCATTTTTTCTTCATCAATTACTCATATTTCTTAGTTTTTTTGTCATTATTTTTACTCATTTTTTAATAATTGGCTTTTTTTAATGATATTTGATTTTCAATTTATGGGTGTCTAGTTTTACTGCAAAGCTCAACCATAATTTTAGTCGTTCATCCGTCATTGGATATTTCCTAAAGAAACATAACGTTGTCATCTCAGGAGTTCTGGTCTCCCAGAGACTATATTTTTAATATGAAATTTAAACAAAACTCAGTTTTGATAATCGCTAAGACCAGAATTTCCTGAGCATGACCTTGTTAGAGCTTTACTCTGTATAGTTTATTATTTTTCTTACTTATTCGCTCTTCAAGGAACCCTTTCTCAAGCATTTTCTCCAGCTCCTTACGAATTTCATAAGTTGTATAAAACGATAATTTTTTAAATCCTTCCTGCTTACTTCCCCACTTTTGAATTCGGAGGGGTGAAAACGCCCATTTAGAATACTTGCTGAGAAAATTCTGTAACATTGATGCAAGTTCAGTATTTGAATCTTTTTCAATAAAATGTAGCTCATACTCAGGGTACGTTTTTTGTAGGTTAGTAAACTCACTTGACGATGGATTATATGTAACCACAGGAATACCTCTAAACTGCTTAGAAATATTAACTTCCTCTGGAACAATGATTATGGGCTGAACTATAGCTCTAATGTTTCTTTCTCTTAAGTAATTCTCATAAATTGTTTTGTAGGCTTCAACTTGATGCACCGTATTCACAAGGGAAGATGGTCTGGTTATATTTTTTACCTCTATAAGATAATGAATATTCTTGGTTTCAATTATTCCATCAATAACTGAATTTTGGCCTCTGGAAGTTATGCGGAATTCCTTGTGAAAGTGACTATAAGGATAAGGGATATTTCCTTTCTCTAAAGCACCAAGGACAGAATCTTCAAATTGCAGAGCATTGCTTACTAACAGCGTTTTATCTTGGAGAGATGTTGCTTCCTTGACATCCATTAAGCCAGATAGTTCATCATCTACATCATCTACATCATCTACATCATCTACAGATTCTACCTCATCTATACCTGATTCACTTTCTCTTTGTAGCTCCGCCTCTACTTCAGCTGCAACTTTAGCTTTAATTTCTTCTTTGCTAGCTTTGCCAGAGAGATATTCCCAATATTCTTTTCTGTTCCAAATTAATGCAGCAATTGTCTCAAGAAATTGTAGTTCTGTAACGAGAGTAGCAATAACAAATACTGAGATTGTATAGACTGCTGCGTTATGAGCAGAAAAGCTAATAGCAACAACCAGAATTGCTCCAAGTAATTGAGTAACTAGCTTTCGATCACTTTTAAACATTAATAATGCTGCTGTAATGAGACCTACCACTGCAAAAAGTGATGCTATTACTTTTGTATCAGATATTAGATCTATAATTGCTTTTGTATCCATGCATATTTCCTAGCTCTAACGCTTTAGCCTTCCGTAGTACATTCTTGTTAGATCGTTATTGGTTTTGTTTCTTTGAGACAATCACCATAACTCCAAATCCTGGTGACAGCCATTTTTTACAGGTAATAACGACTTCTGTCTTATTGATCGGTGAGTTTGGCTCTATACTAAAATTACTTGATGCACCATATGTATTAACATACTTAATTATGAGATCATCATAGCACTCAAACCTAATGGTTAAACCATCTGAGGGCTGCGTTGCTTTATAGGAAAAAACACCCAAATGGTCTTCTCCAAACTCGTGAAAATGGCGTTCGATGTCTAAATAATCATGTTTAACAAATTCATCTGGAATAGATTGTATCTTTTTAACTGCCATAGATGCATCTTCTGAATTTGTATCATCATGCTCATCAGTATCTGCTAATTCATATGTATCACCATCAGGTGTCGTAATTGTTGTTTTAATGTGCTTGGATCTATTATCTTCAAAAGAATGTCTAAGTCTTGCCATTTTCTGATCAACTCTAAAACTTCTGTATTCAAGCTCCTCATCAAAAAACACAATATTGTCGCTCCCAACTTTTGCTTTTACATTAATAGATACTTTCCCTCTAAATATTAATGTAAATAACTTAAATGAGTCATTAAGGTAGCTGTCAAAATATTTTTCTATCCCATTATATATTTTTGATATTTCTGTTTTTGGCCCAAGAATAAGCTTTGCTAACTTAACTTTACCTTTGTGATCTAGGTCTTTTACAAAATCATTTGAAATAACAACTTCTTGTAGTTTATTTTTAATGAATTCAACAAAATCTTTTGTACCAATAATAAATGAAAAGAAGTTTGCTACTAATAAAGCAATGCCAATACTTTTAATTAATTCCACCAGAACTAAGAGGTATGTTTTTCCTGTAAATGTAGCTGAATTTATCTCAGCATTTATTAAGAAACCAAATAGAATAAGTACACATGATAACCAGAATATCTTATTGAAGAATTTACTGTACTCTTTCACTTTGCTTTCTCCGTAATCTAACAAGTTGTTGACTAGTTCTGTTTAGTTATACCCCAATTTAGTATGTTTCTCAAGAATAACCTTAATGGCTTGTAATTCCTTCCTAGATAACACACAATAAAGCGTATTAAAATGTTTATGGATAAGCTCATGCAAAAAATGCCAGACGAAATAAATCAAAATTTTACTCAGAATAAAGGAGAATAAAGAGAATAAAGGGGACGGAGGGATTAAATT
>JAAEPT010000123.1 GCA_024232295.1 Cytophagales bacterium | reverse complement strand
GTACGCTCTCCTACACCAGCAAATACAGATAAACCTTCATAAGCTTTTGCAATGTTGTTTACCAACTCCATGATCAATACAGTTTTACCTACACCAGCACCACCGAACAAACCAATCTTACCCCCTTTTACATAAGGAGCTAATAAGTCAATAACTTTAATACCAGTATATAATACCTCAGTAGAAGTAGATAACTCATCAAACTTAGGCGCTTCTCTGTGAATAGGTAATCCCTTTTCACTTTTAGGAGCAGGGATACCATCAATTGCAGTACCTACTACATTAAAAAGTCTTCCCTTAATACCATCACCTGTAGGCATAGAAATTTGAGTACCATTGTGAGCAACTGCCGCACCTCTTACCAAACCTTCTGTACCATCCATTGCGATTGTTCTTACTCTTCCTTCGCCAAGATGTTGTTGTACCTCTAAAACGACAACTGTACCATCAGCTTTCGTTACCTCTAAGGCATCAAGAATATTAGGGATAACTGATCCCTCACCCTCAAAACTTACATCCACTACAGGACCAATTACTTGGGTAATTTTACCAGTATTTGCCATGTTGATTTTTTATGTTTTATATATAGTATTCTCTAAAATGATTAAAAAGGAAAGTAAACTTATTTGTATTAATAAAGTTCTTGCCTTTAAAAATCGATTCGTAAAATTAGATTTTTATTCTACTTATTCCAAAGTTTAAAAAACAAATTTTCAGAGAAATAGAGTTTTTTCTAAATATGACTCAGTACTATGTAAAAAACGTCAAATTATTTCTCTCTTTCCTTCAATAAAATACGAAAAGTTGTTCCTTTATCTTGTTCTGATTCTTTGACAAAAATGCTTCCTTTATGGTAAATTTCAACAATTCGCTTGACAAGTGTTAATCCAAGTCCCCATCCTCTTTTCTTTGTGGTAAAACCTGGGTCAAAAACTTTTTTCTGCTTCCCTCTTGCAATTCCTTTTCCTGTATCCTTTACATCTAACACAATTTTGTCTCCTTCTCTAGAAATGATATATGTAATCTTACCTCTTCCTTCCATTGCATCTACAGCATTTTTGGTAAGGTTTTCAACTACCCACTCAAACAAAGACAAATTAAGAAGTACTTTTGCTGATAAATCTCCATTCAATTCAAAAGAGACATGCTTGGAGACTCTTTTTTTAAGATAAGTGAGTGCATTTTCTAAAACTTCTGACAATACATATTCTTCAAGAATAGGTTTTGAGCCAATTTTAGAGAATCGATCTGCAATTGTTTGAAGCCTGTCAATGTCTTTTTTCATTTCACCAACTGCCATCTCATCTTCATATTGTGCTTCCAACAACTCTACCCATGCTAGCAAAGAAGAAATAGGTGTTCCCAATTGATGAGCTGTTTCCTTAGACATCCCTACCCAAACTTGATTCTGTTCTGCTTTTCTATTGGAATTAAAAAAACTATAAGCAACCAAGATAAAAACACCAATAATGGCAAATTGTATGTAAGGATAAAAACGTAATTGTTTACGCAGTAATGATTCTTGATAAAAAATATAATTTACTTCACCATTCCCAAAATCAACAATAAGTGGTGTATTCTCCACCCTCATTTCTAGAATTCTTGTTTTGAAATAACTACTATCATTGACCAATAAATCTTCTTTACCCAGATTCCCAAAAGCCAATACATTTTCCTGTGTACTATCTGTATAAATTACAGGTAATGAGGCTGAATTAATTACCACCTCAGAAATAAATGAACTGATTAAGCCATTTAGATTTTCTCTCAACTCTACAAAAAGATGGGAATCTCTATAATATAAATAGTTCTTTGTCTTCCCTAAAATATTTATTTCAATTGGAAGATGGAGATTTTTCATCTCTTCAATCTCTTTTTTGAAATAGTCCTCATCTTTTGTAATCGTTTCATCAAGGTTTCGAGAAGAAATGACTGTTCCATTTTCATCAGTCAAAATTACTGGTAATGTCTCATTACCTTTCACAACCTCAAACACAAAATTAATATTTTGACCACTTTCTGCTGTAATGAGTTGTCTCATTCCCTCAGCCCATAATTCTCCTTTCTTTCGCTCCTCATTTTCCAACCTTGCAAAAAGCTCTTGAGTATACTTCACTAACTTTGCTTTTTCTTGGATAGCAGTTGCCCAAAGGCGTACTTTTTCCTCTTCTTCTTTAGCAATTCTTTTGACTACTTGATTGGTGTAAAGGGTTGATAGAAAAAAAATTAAAATTGCGACTACAATCAAACCTATCTTTCCTATCTGCTGTTTAGAATACGAAGCCAATTTCATAATGGTAAAATACTATTTAAAATAAGTATAAATTAAACACCTAACTAATTGGTTTATTTTACACTTTACAAATTAGAGTGTACATTTGTTATTGTAGAATTAGATAGATACTTATGATACAATTTAAAGCCCTTAGTCTTTCATACAAAACAGCACCTGTTGAAATTAGAGAGCAAATTGCCCTTTCTGAGCAAGAAACTAAGCTGTTATTTCAACAGATTAAGGACTTTACATCAATTACAGAAGCATTAATATTATCAACTTGTAATCGAACAGAGATTTACTATTCTTCTCCTAAAGATCTTAGCGAAGAGTTAATAAAACTTATTGGTATTCGTAAAGGAACGATCAATACTACAGAAAAGTACAGCAACTATTTTAAGAATATTACTGACACAAACCAAGCAATAGAACACCTTTTTAGAGTATCTATGGGTTTGGAATCTCAAGTGGTTGGAGACATTCAAATCAGCAACCAAGTAAAAAATGCTTACCAATGGTCTGCTGATCTAGAAATGGCTGGTCCTTTTTTACACCACTTGATGCATGCTATTTTCTTCACTAATAAAAGAGTTACACAAGAAACACCATTTAGAGATGGAGCAGCCTCTGTATCTTATGCTACTGTAGAACTCATTGATGAATTAACTGCAATTTTTAGAGAACCTCGTATTCTTATTTTAGGACTAGGAGAAATGGGAGCTGATGTATGTAGAAACTTACAAGGATCTGATTTTTCTAATGTATTTATAGCAAATAGAACACATAGTAAAGCGACAGCATTAGCTAATGAATGTGGTTTTACGGCTGTTTCTTTTGAGAATATGTGGGAAGAAATTCAAAAATCAGATGTTATTGTTTCATCTGTATCAATGCCAACTCCTCTTATTACTGAAGAGAAAATGAAGGAAGTAGAAGTTCTTTCTTTTAAGTATTTCATTGATATGGCTGTGCCTAGAAATATCGACCCTAACATTGAAAAAAATAATGGGGTTGTTCTATTTGACATTGACAAGATTCAGAATAAAACAAATGAAGCTCTACAAAAACGAATTGACTCAATTCCTCAAGTAGAAGCTATCATTGAAGAGGCTATCATAAAATTACAGGAGTGGGGTAAAGAAATGGAAGTTTCTCCAACCATTCAGAAATTAAAGGGAGCTTTAGAAACTATTCGTCAAGAAGAGATGAATCGCTATATGAAGCAACTTTCTGAAGAAGAAATCAAAGCTGTTGAAATGGTTACTCAAACGATGATGCAGAAAATAATTAAATTACCTGTATTACAATTAAAGGCAGCTTGTAAAAGAGGGGAAGCAGAAACTTTGATTGATGTATTAAATGATATATTTAACTTAGAAAAACAAGAAGAACTTCAAAAGTAAGTCCTTAACAAAATATATTAAACAATAAAAAAGGTGTCTCAAAAATGAACACCTTTTTTATTATCTATACAATTAGATATATATTATTTTCCAAAAGCTTCTTTTACTTTCTCTACATAGTCTAATTTTTCCCAAGTAAACAATTCTACTTGATGACTTACAGACTCTCCTCCTGGAGAAGTAAAGACTTTGGTTACTATTTCAGAAGTTCTACCCATGTGACCATAAGCTGCAGTTTCAGAATAAATAGGATTTCTTAACTTCAAACGCTCTTCAATAGCATAAGGACGCATATCAAATACTTCACTTACAATTTTTGCAATTTCTCCATCATTCATATCAACCTTGGCAGTTCCATAAGTATCTACAAAAACACCCATTGGCTCTACTACTCCAATTGCATAAGACACTTGTACCAATACTTCATCAGCAATACCAGCAGCAACTAAGTTCTTTGCAATATGACGAGTTGCATAAGCTGCAGAACGATCTACCTTAGATGGATCTTTTCCAGAAAATGCACCACCACCGTGAGCACCTTTACCACCATAAGTATCAACAATAATCTTTCTACCAGTTAAACCTGTATCTCCATGAGGTCCACCAATCACAAATTTCCCTGTTGGGTTAATATGGTATTTAATCTCATCATTGAACAAAGTTTGAACATCTTCTGGTAATTTTGACTTTACTCTAGGAACTAAGATAGAAACAATATCTTCTTTGATTTTTGATAACATACGTTCATCATCAATATCAAAATCATCATGCTGAGTAGAAACAACAATTGCATCTATTCTCAAAGGTTTATTCTCATCAGAGTATTCAATTGTTACTTGAGCTTTTGCATCTGGACGCAAATAATCAATATCTTTTCCTTCTCTTCTAAGAACAGCTAATTCCTTTAATAACAAGTGAGACAACTCTAAAGCCAAAGGCATATAGTTTGGAGTTTCATTTGTTGCATAACCAAACATCATTCCTTGATCACCAGCTCCTTGTTCCTCTTTTGTTACTCTATCAATTCCTCTATTAATATCTTGAGATTGCTCATGAATAGCAGATAATACTCCACAAGAATTACCATCAAATTGATATTCTCCTTTTGTATATCCAATCTTATTAATTACTTCTCTCGCAATTTTTTGAACATCCAAGTATGTTGATGTCTTTACCTCTCCTGCTAATACTACCTGTCCAGTAGTTACTAAAGTTTCACATGCAACTTTAGACTCTTTATCAAATGCTAAAAAATTATCAATTAAAGCATCTGAAATTTGGTCTGCAATCTTATCTGGATGCCCTTCAGACACAGACTCTGATGTAAATAAATATGGCATATTATTTTTTCTTTATTATTAAAGTCTTCAAAACGAACCCCTAAATTACAATTAAGTTTCACAATATGAAACCTCAGACTTTTTAAGAGATATATAATGATTAATTTCCTAACAAAAATATTGTTGGTCTTTTATGAAAATCTAAACCTTTCTTTTGTTTCCACTCATGAACTGGACGAGTTTCAATAAATTCATCTTCACTAGTCACATCACAAGCAACACACAAAAGTGTATTATTATGACAGTTTTCTAATAAGTCTTTTAACAACTGATTATTTCGAAAAGGAGTTTCAATAAATAGTTGAGTTTGATTTTTATGGTAAAGATTTTTCTCCAACTCTTTAATTTTCAAAACCCTATCTTTTTTATCAATTGGCAAATAACCATGAAATGCAAAAGACTGTCCATTCATACCTGAAGCCATCAAAGACAACAGTATAGAAGATGGTCCTACCAAAGGAACAACCTTGATCTCTTTCCTATGAGCATAAGCCACAGCCAATGCTCCTGGATCTGCTACACCGGGACAACCAGCTTCAGACAAAACACCAATATCCTTTCCTTTAAACTTCTTGAAAATCTTATCAATTACTTCTGGCTTAGTCTTTTTATCAACCACCTCAAACTGTAAATCCTCAATCACTTTACCCAGTCGTAAAGAGCTAATAAATCTACGAGCAGAACGTATATTTTCTACCAAGAAACAATCAAGTTCCTTAATCGTTTCTAAAACATGGGGAGCTAATACCTCTTTTTCTGTTTTAGGGGCTAAAACAGTGGGTAATAAAAAGAGTGTGATCTTATTTTTTGTTTGTTCAGACACTTTTAATTTTTTATGAGAAATAATCCTCTATAATTGAAATTGTTTCCTGTGGTTTCTCAGCATGTAACCAGTGTCCAGCTCCTTCAAGTACTTTAAAACTAGCATTTGGAAAATGCTTCAAAATATGAGAATGATCTTCTTCTTTCACATAATCAGAAGCACCACCACTCAAGAATAATACAGGAACATTGCAAACAGCCTTTATAGGCAAAGCTTCTCCAATATTTTCAATCTCTTGATCAATCACAGATAAATTAACCTTCCAAGCATAATGATCTCCTGTTCTCACCATATTTTTTAGCAAAAATTGACGTAACCCCAATTCTTTCACAAAAGGTTCAAGACGCTTTTCTGCTTCCCTTCTAGTTTTCACAGTTTCTACCTTCACCGCTTTCAAACCATCAATAATTGTTCGGTGATGAATTGGATAATAACGAGGAGCAATATCCACAATAATCATCTTGGACAGTTTTTCTGGATACTTCACTGAAAAACGCATAAGTGTCTTCCCTCCCATGGAATGTCCAACAATTAGTGGTTGTTCAATTTGGTGATCTTCAATAAATTCGTTCAAATCATCAGCCATTGCATGATAATGATGTTCTTCACTATGTGGAGATTTACCATGATTTCTTTGATCAACTAAATAAACTTTTTTACCTCCTTTGGCAAAAATCTTAGCTAATGAAAGCCAATTATCTAATGCTCCAAAAAGACCATGTAAAATAATCATAGGAGTGCCTTCACCCTCTACTCTATAATTTAATTTCATAACCAATAAAATTCTTATGTTAATTCTCTTCTATACAATTGAATTGTATTCTCTAATCCATAGTACAAAGCATCACAAACTAATGCATGACCAATAGATACCTCTAACAAATTAGGAATTTGCTTGGCAAAATATCTCAAGTTATCTAAATCTAAATCATGCCCTGCATTCAAACCTAAACCTAGTTCTTCAGCTTTCTTCGCGGCAATGATATAATCAGCAACTGCTTTTTCTCGATCATCAGAATATCCCTCAGCATAGGGTTCTGTGTAAAGCTCTATTCTATCAGCTCCCACTTCATAAGCACCTTCTACCATTTTTGGGTCAGGATCCACAAAAATTGAAACTCTAATTCCATCTTCTTTGAAAGTATTTACTAATTCTTTCAAGTGATCTTTATTTGCAATTGTATCCCAACCAGCATTTGAAGTAATTGCATCTTCAGCATCAGGCACTAATGTTACTTGAGCTGGCTTCACTTCTTTTACTAGCTCAATAAAACGTTCATCAGGATTTCCTTCAATATTAAATTCTGTAGTGATGACTTCGTTCAAATCAAGTACATCTTGATAACGAATATGTCTTTCATCTGGTCGAGGATGAACAGTAATTCCTTGAGCACCAAAACGCTCACAATCCAATGCTACTTTTACCAAATTTGGATTATCTCCTCCTCTAGCATTTCTTAGCGTAGCTATTTTATTAACATTTACACTTAATCTAGTCATAGAAATTAGTACTTATCCTTAGTGAATGAGGCAAAGAAAATGTATCTTTATACCTTTACTTAATAATTACAAAAATAAAACTTTTAAGTTTATGAGTCTAAGAAAACAAGTAGAAGCTGACATGAAAAAAGCAATGTTGGCAAAAGAGAAAGACAAACTTAAAGCTTTAAGAGCTATCAAATCATTGATTTTATTAGCTGAAAAAGAGGAGAATGTAGAGACTCTTACAGAAGAACAAGAAGTAAAGCTTCTATTAAAAGCAGTAAAACAACGTAAAGATTCTGCTGAAATATATGAGCAACAAAATCGTGAAGATTTAAAAGCTGTTGAGGTTTTTGAAGCAAATATCATCGAGGAGTATTTACCAAAAATGATGGATGAAGCTGAAGTAAAAGAAGCTATTCAAGCAATCATTGAAAAAGTAGGTGCTTCTGGTCCTTCTGATATGGGAAAAGTAATGGGAGTAGCAACCAAAGAATTGGCTGGAAAGGCTGAAGGGAAAGTAATTGCAACAACAACAAAGCAGTTACTTAATCAATAGAATTAACGTAAAACTCTCTATATCTAACAATAGAGGGTTTTATTTTTTAGACCACCTTGTTTCAATAATCAACACTATCACCATGAAGACGATTGATATACTAATCTTGGTTCCTTTGGCATTTGGTGCATATAAGGGATACAAAAAAGGACTACTAATGGAATTCGCTACAGTATTTGCGTTTATTGCAGCAACAGTTGGTGCTTTTAGTTTTTTTGATGAAGGAGTAGAGTTAATCAAACCTCTTGTTGGAGAAGACAACAAATTGGTTCCATTATTAGCCATTCTAGGAATTTTTGGATTGATTATGATTTTGGTCGCATTGATTGGGAAAGGACTCAAAAAAATAATTGATGTCACACTTTTAGGAGTAGTAGATAACATTGGAGGAGCTTTACTTGGAATGCTCAAATGGGCATTTGGATTAAGTGTAATCTTATGGCTAACAAATAAAGCTCACTTAAGTCTACCAATTGAAGCAACACAAGGAGCAATATTATACCCTTACGTAGTAGATTACAGCCCTGTACTTATTGATTTTGTATCTCAATTATTACCATTTTCACAAGATTTAGTAAAGAACATCAACGAATTACTAGATAAAAAATAATGATTTTATTGCTCGATAATTTTGATTCTTTCACCTACAACTTAGTTGATTATTTTAAACAACTTAATATAGAAATCAAAGTATTTAGGAATGACATTCCTTTAATTGAAATTATTAAGTATGAATATCAAGGCATTGTACTCTCTCCAGGCCCAGAAACCCCTCAAAAAGCAGGAAATTTATTAGAAGTACTAAATTACTTTCAAGATAAGCTACCTATTTTAGGAATTTGCTTAGGACATCAAGCCATTGCATTACAATTTGGTGCAAAAATCATACATGCTACTCGTCCTATGCACGGAAAATGTTCTTTGATTAAACATTCAAGAAAAGGCATTTTCAAAGATATTAAGAAAGATTTAAGAGTTGTTCGTTATCATTCTTTGGTTGCTACTAACTTAAATGATGATTTAATTCCTTCAGCATGGACAGAAGAGGGAGAAATAATGGCACTACAACACAAGTACAAACCCATTACTGGATTACAATTTCACCCAGAATCCATATTATCAGAACAAGGATTAGAAATACTACATAATTGGCTAACAATCAATAATATCAAACAATAAAAAAAGTCATAAAAATAAGTTCAAGCCTTATTTGAGTAAAGAAATCCCATCAACATATACAAAAATTAATATTTTTTGTTTTAAATTGCACATCATTGTAAAATATTACCTTTTAATATTAGAATATGGCGTTTGCAATTAAAGAAGAAGGAGAGTTCCAATATATAGATGAAGGACAAGGAGAAACTTTACTATTACTCCATGGTCTATTTGGGGCTTTGAGCAATTGGGACGAAGTAATTAATGGCTTTAAAGATGAATATCGTGTAATCATTCCTTTGATGCCTATTTACGATATGCCTTTAAGGAAAGCTGGTATTAAAGGTTTGACAGAATTTGTTGAGAGATTTGTCTCTCTAAAAGGGTTAAGCGATTTTACATTAATTGGAAACTCTTTGGGAGGACATATTAGCCTTTCTTATATATTAAAACACCCAGAGCAAGTTAAGCGTCTTGTATTAACTGGAAGCTCTGGTCTTTATGAAAACTCTATGGGTAGTTCTTTTCCTAAAAGAGGGAATTATGAGTTTATTAGAGAGAAAGTAGGATATACATTCTATGATCCAGCAGTAGCAACGGAAGAATTGGTAGATCATGTTTTTGCAACTACAAAAAGTAATGCAAAGTGTCTACGAATTATTTCTATTGCAAAATCTGCTCAACGTAATAACATGGCAGATGATATTGTAAACATTAAAGCTCCTACTTTGTTAGTATGGGGATTAAATGATACAATTACACCTCCTTTTGTAGCACATGAATTCAATAGATTAATTCCTAAGACAGAACTCACATTCATTGATAAATGTTGTCATGCTCCAATGATGGAAAGACCACAAAAGTTCAATGAGATCTTAAAGAGATTCTTAAAAAATAATTAAAAAATAAAACACCCAATCCTATATGATTGCTTCAGAACACTTAAATACTGTACTTCCTTGTTTATCAAAAGAAGATAGTGTTCAACAAGCTTTGGATTGGATGGAAGATTATAAAGTCCATCACCTACCTTTGGTTGATGGATCTTTTTTTTTAGGACTTATTCCTGAGAGTGCATTGTTAGAAGTTTATGACTACAATACAACACTCACTACCTTCCCTCCCATTTATACTGATGTGTTTATCAAACCTAATAGCTTGATTCATGATGCGATTCACTATTTATCAGAATACAATATCAGTATTGTCCCAGTCACTACAGAAGAGAGAGAATATCTGGGAGCTATTACTAGTGATGAGGTGATCAATAGTTTATCCAACATTTCTTCCTTCAAAAATATAGGTGCAGTTATTATTCTTAAAATGAAAGAACATGACTATTCTCTTGAAGAAATCAGTCATATCATCGAATCAAATGGTGTAAAAATACTAAGCACACATACACAGGATAATGATGAAACTAACTATATTAATGTAGTTATAAAACTAAATCAGCGTTCTATTGATAATGTAATTGCAAGTTTTGAACGTCATTCATTTTCAATAGAAGCTACCTTTCACCGAGACTTATCGTATAACAACGAACAAGATAAATTAGACAACCTTCTCAATTTTTTAAATATTTAACTATGAAAGTTGCCATTGTAGGAAAAACCTTTCTAAAAAAAGAATGCTACCCTTTTGTTCAGCTATTATTAAGTGAGCTAGACAAATTAGGAAGTGACATATACATTGTAGAGCATTTCTATAAAGACCTTAGAGAAAATCAAGTTATCCAAAAAGAATACTACACATTTCTCGATCACACTGCTAAATGCTTAGATGAAACTCATTTTTGTTTTAGCATTGGTGGGGATGGAACATTACTAGAATCTGCAACTTATATTAAAGATAGAGATATTCCAATTGTTGGTATTAATGCAGGAAGATTAGGTTTTCTTGCAACAATTCCACTTGATTCTATCAGAGAAACATTGAGTAGCTTATTATCAAACAATTATAGAATAGATGAAAGAATTTTAGTGCAACTTCATACACCAGATAATTTATTTGATGACTTAAATTTTGGGTTGAATGAATTTGTAATTACTAAAAGAGATACCTCTTCTATGATTATTATTCACACTTATGTAAATGATTTATTCTTAAATTCTTATTGGGCAGATGGATTAATTGTTTCTACTCCAACAGGGAGTACAGCATATTCTATAAGTTGTGGAGGACCTTTGGTTATGCCAAATACAAATAACTTTATCATCTCTCCAATCAATCCTCATAACCTGAATGTGCGTCCAATGATTATTCCTGATACAAGTGAAATTCGCTTTCAGGTAGAGGGACGTAGTGACAACTTTTTAGTATCATTAGATTCTCGTTCAAAAGTTGTTACTGCTGAGACAGAAATGTCTCTAACTAAGGCAAATTTTAAGGTAAAATTAGTAGAACTTTCTGAGGTAAATTATTTCAACACATTACGTAGTAAATTAAATTGGGGACTAGATTCTCGAAATTAGTTTTTAGATTACATTGTTATTTGATATATTTGTATGTATATTTCGTTTCTAATCCTTCAAAATGATGGACTTAGAAGTAAAAAACAGAGGTTATGAAAAGAAATTTAATATGCACAATAGGCTTAATTTTTAGCATCTTATTATTAACAAATGAGGCCTATGCACAAAGAAGTCACCGTCACAAAGCATTTCCTAAAAGAAATCACTACCAAAGTTGGGGTGGAGCTTTGAATGCTATGAATTATGTAGGAGATCTTGACCCTGCATCAAACTTAGTAAGTCCAAGTTTACGATTTACTCGTTGGAATTTAGGTGCTGTTTACACATACCGTTTCCATCCACGTATGTCATATAGAGGAGCTTTTTCTTATGGTCGTATTCAAGGTTCTGATAGAGAAAGTGCAAGCTCTGTAGTAACAGAAGATGTTGGTCGTTATGAAAGAAATCTTAGTTTCAGAAATGATATTTTCGAACTTAAAGGTGATGTAATGATCGATTTATTCGCAAATAGAAAAGGATTAAAAAGACGCGTTACTTTTACTCCTTATGGATTTGCTGGTGTTGCTTTTTATTACCATGCACCTAAAGCTGAATATAATGGAGAATGGGTTGACTTACAACCATTAGGTACAGAAGGTCAAAATATCTCAAATCAAGAAGGACTTGAAGTAGGAAAAAGTTACTCAAAATTTAGAATATCTATACCATTTGGGGTGGGACTACGTTATAAAATTCACCAATACTTCGATTTATCATTTGAGATTGGATGGAGAGCAACGTTCTTTGATTATTTAGATGATGTAGGTGGTACAAACTTTATTGCGAATACTACAGATGGACAATTTGACAAATCTCTTTTGGGTGATCCAAATAGTTTAGTAGTAGCAATGCATGATCGTTCAATTGAAGTCTCTGAAACTCTTTTAGAAAGAGATGGTTACACTTATTCACCTGTGTTTGCAGGAGGAACAAATGCTGGACCTAGAGGTGATAAAGGAAGCGACTGGTATATTGTAACTGGATTTCACTTATATTACATCTTACACCCTAAAGTAATTTGTCCTAAATATAGATAATCTATTATATAAAGATTTATGTACAAAATATTCTCAAAAGAGGGGCTTCATTATTGGTTCCCTCTTTTTTTTGCCTTATTTTCTTTTCATTCAAGTAATGCCCAATTTGCTAGCTTAAACAAAAGCATGGAGTTTGGACTGAGTGTTGGTGTTTTGACATATACTGGTGACTTATATGAAAATGTAAATTTAAATACACCAAAACTAGGTGGTCAATTTTTCTATCGTCATAATTTTGACAATGAAATAATATCAATTAAGGCCAGTATATTAGGAGGATCAATTGCTGCAGATGAAAAGTATGTCTTAAATGGTGCACTGCAAGAAAACAGAAAATTATCTTTTTCTACAGATTTTGTTGAAATTGCTGGAACAGTAGAATACAACTTTTTTAACTATCGAGATTTAAAAGGACGTTTTTTTATGAGTCCATACCTTTTTGGAGGTTTGGGACTCACAGCTGTATGGGGAGGTAGTTCGCCTACGTACTTCAATATTCCGTTTGGAATAGGGGTTCGTTATCAATTATCTAAACACTGGAATTTAGGGTTTGAGCTTGGTGCACGCAGAACATTTACTGATGATTTAGATGGATTTAATGATGACAGTGGACTTTCAAGCTCAAGTACACAAGATTGGTATTACTACACAGGAGTAAGCATCAGTTACACCATTTACAAACAATCTTGTCCGACAGGACATCCTTCTTCACCAAGTTCTTCTCGATAAAAAATAATCTTACAAAAAAAATCATCATTTCATAAGGCTTTGCTTACCATAGCAAAGCTTTTTTTGTATCTTGCACTTTCGTTTTTCAGCCATTTATTAGGAATGAACATAAAAGACAACATTAGCCTTGATAATATCCCTAAACATGTAGCCATTATTATGGATGGTAATGGTAGATGGGCTAAAAAAGTAGGTGCTCTTCGTGCGTTTGGACACAAAAATGGAGTAAATACAGTACGTACTACAGTGGAAGCATGTGTAGAATTAGGAATTAAAAACCTTACACTCTATGCATTCTCTACAGAAAATTGGAATCGTCCTAAACTGGAAATAAATGCTTTGATGCAACTATTAGTTTCTTCACTTGAAAAAGAAATTGATGAATTAGATAAACAAGGAGTATTTATCAATACAATTGGTGAAATGGACAAACTCCCTGGAAACTGTAGCAAAGCTTTATCAAGGGCAAAAGCACAAACAAAAAACAATACACAACTTACATTAACTTTAGCACTTAGTTATAGTGGTCGTTGGGATCTCACCAACGCAATTCAATCTATTGCGGAGAAAGTAAGCGAAGGAGCTTTATCTCCTCAAGAAATTGATCAGGAAATAATACAAGAACATCTTTCTACTGCTCATTTACATGAACCAGAACTTTTAATTCGTACAAGTGGAGAAATGCGTATTAGCAACTTTTTATTATGGGAAATTGCTTATTCTGAGATATATGTAACAGAAACTTTATGGCCTGATTTTTCAAAAGAAGAATTTTTCAAGGCAATTATAGACTATCAAAACAGAGAAAGACGTTTTGGTAAAACAAGTGAACAAATTAATCCTTAAATGAAACTTACTGCTTTTCTTTTTGCCTTTCTTAGTTTAATAGTTTTAGGCTATGCTCAACAAGGCAACCCAAGTTATATCTCAATAGATTATCAGAGACCTGCTGAATATGTTATTGCTGATATTAAAGTTGAAGGAATCAACTATTTAGACAAACAAGGTCTTCTTTCTCTTTCTGGTTTAAAAAATGGCGATAAAATAACGATTCCTGGAGATGCCATTTCAAACGCTATCAAAAAACTTTGGAAGCAAAAACTTGTTGGAGATGTTAAAATCGAAGTTGAAAAAACAGTAAATGATAAAGTCTATTTGGTTATTCGTATCAAAGAAAGACCTCGTTTATCTGATTATATTATTACAGGAGTAAAAAAATCTGACAAAGGTGATTTAGAAAATAAAATTGGCTTTATACAAGGACAAGTTTTATCAAATGCCTTAAAGAAAAATGCTGTTTTCTCCATTGAAGAGTTTTTTGAGGAAGAAGGTTACTTTAATACAAAAGTTAAAGTAAGCGAACGAGTAGATTCTACTATCAAAAATCATGTAGTTGTTACTTTTGATGTGGACAAAGGTGAGCGTGTTAAAATTAATCGAATTAAGGTTAATGGAAATATTCTTATTACTGAGAAAGGAATCAAAAAACAATTAAAAGAAACTAAAGAGAAAAGGCTTTACCGTTTTTGGAAACGTTCAAAATATGTCAAAGAAGAATATAAAATTGACAAAGAAGCCTTAATCAGTTATTATAACTCTCTTGGTTTTCGAGATGCTCAAATATTAAAAGACTCTATTTATGTCGTTCCTAATAGTAAAAACAAACTAATCAATATTGATTTAACAATAGAAGAAGGACATAAATATTATTTCAGAAATATTGCTTGGGCTGGTAATTACATCTATAATGACAAGAAACTAGCTAAGATTTTAGGGATCAAAAAGGGAGATATTTATAACAAAGCCTTATTAGATTCTCGTCTTAACTTTAATCCAGAAGGTCCTGATGTAAGTTCTTTATATTTGGATAATGGTTACTTATTTTTCAATGTAAATCCTATAGAATTACGTGTAGAAGGAGATTCTATTGATCTGGAAATGCGTGTTTATGAAGGTAATATCGCAACAATTAACGATGTTCGAGTATTTGGTAATACAAAAACTAATGATCATGTACTGTTACGTGAAATTCGTACTTTACCTGGACAAGAGTTTAGTCGTGCCAATTTAATTCGTACCCAAAGAGAGATTGCTCAGTTAGGTTATTTTGATCCAGAACAAATTGGTATTATACCTATTCCAAATCCTGCAACAGGAACTGTAGACATAGAATATCGAGTAGTAGAAAAACCAAGTGACCAACTGCAACTGTCTGGTGGTTGGGGTGGTCTACAAGGTTTTGTAGGAACACTAGGATTAGTTTTCAACAACTTCTCTCTTAGAAATATTTCTAAGCCGAAAACATGGGATCCTCTTCCTTCTGGAGATGGACAACGTTTCTCTCTAAGTATTCAAGCAAATGGTCTTCGTTTTCAATCTTATAACTTATCATTCACAGAGCCTTGGTTAGGTGGTAAAAAACCTAATTCATTAACTGTAAGTTTGAATCATTCTCGTATCAATAACATTGTAGATTTTACAACATTTGAAACAGATGGCGGATTGAGAACAACAGGGGCGACAGTAAGTTTAGGAAGAAGATTAAAATGGCCAGATGACTGGTTTACAATGACTCATTCTATTTCTTACACAAACTATGATATTGATAATTATGGTTTTGCAGCTAATATTTGTGATCAGTGTAACACAAACAATCTTGCTTTTAATACTACAATTTCAAGAAATGATATTGGAACAAATCCACAATTTCCTACACAAGGTTCTTCAATTTCATTGAGTGCTAGTTTTACACCTCCATATTCTGCTTTCTCGTCTAGTGTATTAGACAAAGAAGGAACAGATAGATATCAATGGTTAGAGTATCATAAATGGATGTTTGATTTCTCTCATTTCATCAAATTGACTGGAAATAAGCGAAGAAGTACTGATATCTTCTCACAAGACAGAAAACAAGAAAGACCATTCGTTTTAAATACTCGAGCACACTTTGGAGCAGTAGGAATTTATAACTCTCAATTAGGAGCACCTCCATTTGAAAGATTCAAACTAGGTGGTTCAGGGTTATCTGGTCTTGGAGGAAGTAATTGGATTACAGGAACTGATTTAATTGCTTTAAGAGGCTATGAACCAGGACAAAATGATACTGGAATTGCAGGAGCCAACAATGAATTAGGCATTTTATACAATAAGTTTGTAGCAGAATTGCGTTTCCCTATTGTTACACAAGGAGTTGCAACAATCTTCTTACTTGGTTTTGCAGAAGCAGGAAATACTTGGGATAACTATAGAGATTATAATCCTTTTGAACTGAAACGTTCTTATGGAGCTGGAATTCGAATCTTTATGCCAGCATTTGGTATGATTGGAATTGACTATGGTATAGGAATTGATGAAATTCCTGGTCAACCAAATATGAATGGAGGTCATTTCCACTTCACAATAGGTCAACAGCTTCGTTAAGACTTGGTATTGTATTTGTCTAAGTAGGAAGTAAATTTTACTTTTTATTAATTCATAAAAACGAGAATGATGAAAAAAATTCTTTTATTTGCCTTTAGTTTGTGTTTATTTTCTTCTGTCTTTGCACAGAAATTTGGATATGTTGATACAGAATTTATTCTAAAACAATTACCAGAATATAAAGAAGCACAACAAGAAATTGATAAGCTTTCGGTACAATACCAAAAGCAGATTGAAAAAAAATATGTAAGCTTAGATTCTTTATTTAATGCTTTTCGTCAAGAGGAAATTCTTCTAACTGAAGAAATGAAAAGAGAAAAGCAAAATGAAATTATGCTTAAAGAAAAAGAAATCAAGGAGTTTCAGAAAAAGATCTTTGGTTATGAAGGACTTATCTTTCTGAAAAGACAAGAACTCATTAAACCAATTCAAGACAAAGTCTATGATGCTGTAAAAAAAGTAGCAGAAAGAGAGAAATTGCAAGTGGTTTTTGATAAAGCAAGCGACTTAGTAATGATTTATGCAAATCCTGTACATGATTACACAGACTATGTTTTGGAAGAATTAAAACTAGGAGATAAAAAAGATATAATAGACAATAAACGTTAAAAAATGAAGAAATTATTTTTCACAACCCTTATTACTGTTTTTGCCTTTACAGCAACATTTGCTCAAGGATACAAAATTGCTTATTTGAATGTAGAATTTGTATTGGCTAAATTGCCTCAAATGAAGTCTATTCAAAAGCAATTACAAATTGAAGGACAACAGTTACAAAAACAATTAATTGCAAAGCAGAGAGAATTAGAGCAAAAATTTGCTGAGTATGAGCGTACAAAAAATATGATGTCTGCTATTACAAAAGCAGATAAAGAGCGTGAATTACAAGATTTGCAACTTCGTCTTCAAAAAATGCAACAAGAGTCTGAAGTTCAATTAATAAAAAGAGAACAGGAATTGACTCAACCATTATTTAGTAAAATCCAAACAGCAATTGATGCTGTAGCAAAAGCAAAAGGATACTATTATGTGTTGAATAGTCAAACACTTTCTTCTCGTGAAAGCATTGTATTGTACGCAAAAAATGATGCTGATAACATTACAATTGATGTTTTAAAACAATTAGGAGTAACACTAACAGCTGCAGAACTTGCTAAAGCAAAAGGTAAATAATAAGAAATACTCATAATAAAAAGCCCCAAATCTTTGTTAGACTTGGGGTTTTTTATTAACCTTTTTTTCGATAATGGTTATCCTTTTTGATTTTCTTCTTTCTATTCTTGTGGTAGTCTGCTTTTAAATTTCTTCTCTTCTTTTTTCTTTTCTCTACAGCTTCTATTTTATCAATAGTAGAACTTGCTTCTGCACGAATTTCCTTGGCAATAGAAAAAAAACTACCAAAAAGAAGAAATAACACAATAAATATGTAATTCTTCATAATAATAGTGGTTTGTTGTCTTGTATATGTTATGTTGTCTTAATACTAAGTCGGGCGACTTATGTATATCATTATTAACGAGATAAGTTTATTTAAGGTTGCCTTAGACTATTTATTATATACATATTATTGCAGAAAAAGAACTCAATCATTCAAATACTTAATAAAATCTCTCTTTTATATTTATATCTTTTTTTCTACATTTCATACTTGACTGGCAAAACACAATGAATAATATCCTTCTTAGCATTATCATTCCTTTATACAATGAAGAAAAAACAATTATTCCATTGCTAGAAAAAGTAGTAAATGCTCCACTACCTAGAGGATTCCAAAAAGAAATTATTATTGTAGATGATTGTTCTATAGATTCTTCTGTTCAAAAAGTTGAAGAATTTACTTCAACCTCTATCAAACTTTTAAAACACAAAAAAAATCAAGGAAAAGGAGCCGCTATACATACAGGAATAAAATATGCAACAGGAGAATACATAATCATTCAAGATGCAGATTTAGAATATGACCCAAATGAATATAGCGATTTACTTAAACCTGTTATCAAAGCAAATGCGGATGTTGTCTATGGATCTCGATTTGTAAGTAATCACCCTCATCGTGTTCTTTATTTCTGGCATTATATGGGAAATAAATTTTTAACCTTTTTCTCAAATATCTTCACAGGACTTAATCTTACAGATATGGAAGTTTGTTACAAGTTATTTCGTACAGAATTATTAAAAAATATTTCTCTTCAAGAAAAACGGTTTGGCTTTGAACCAGAGGTTACCGCAAAAATTGCTAGAATACCAAATATTAAGGTATATGAAGTAGGGATCTCTTATTATGGGAGAACTTATGAAGATGGCAAAAAAATTGGTTATAAAGATGGTTTTAGAGCTATTTGGTGTATCTTAAAGTATCGTTTTATTAATTAACCAATCGAAAATTATGAAAAAGTATTATTTGTTATCAACCATTATTACATGTCTATTTCTTTCTTCATGTGATAAAGTAGATGAATTAACTCAATTCACACTAGATTATACTTCTTCTGTCACAATCCCTTCCACAGCAATTGCTAATATTCCAATAAACCTTACTACACCTGCAATTCAAACAGAATCAGAGTCGACATTTTCAAGTAAAAATACAAGTGCTAACTTAATAGAAGAAATTAATTTACAAACTATGCGTCTGACAGTAGTTGACCCTACAGATGGAGATTTAAGTTTCTTGAAAGATGTAGAAGTTTATATTTCTGCAGATGATATTGGTGAAGTTAAAATTGCATGGAAAAACGATATTGCAGATAATGTAGGTAATGAACTTGAATTGGAAACAACTACAGAAGATCTGAAAGAATTCATTAAGAAAGATAACTACCAACTAAAAGTAGTTACAACTACTGACAAAGTAATTTCTGAAGATCATAAGCTAGATATCTACACAGCTTTCTTTGTAGATGGAAAAATACTAGGAATTTAAAAAATAAATAGCCAGTGAAAATTCACTGGCTAATTTTTTATAATTAATCTCTATCAAATAATAGACGTTCTCCTTTCTTAGACTCATCAAAAGCACCATTTTCATAAGCTAAGTGTCCTGATACAATTGTATGTGTTATTTGACTTTTGAAAGTAGTTCCTTCAAATGGAGACCACTTACATTGGTATAAAATATTTTCTTTTTGTACTTCCCAAGGATTATCCAAATCAACCAATACCAAATCAGCCCAATATCCTTCACGAATATATCCTCTTTCTCTTATATGGAAACATTCAGCAGGAGCATGAGACATCTTTTCCACCACTCTCTCCAATGAAATTTTTCCTTGGTTATAAAACTCTAACATTGCTGGTAAAGCATGCTGTACCAATGGACCTCCAGAAGGAGCATTCCAATAATTATTTGATTTCTCTTCTAATGTATGAGGAGCGTGATCTGTGGCAATAATATCAATTTTATTATCCAATACAGCTTGGAAGATTGCTTCTTGATCTGTTGCTGTTTTTACAGCTGGATTCCACTTGATAAATGTACCTTTTTTGTCATAGAAAGAATCATTAAACCACAAGTGATGAATACAAGCTTCTGCAGTAATTCTCTTTTCTGACAAAGGAACTGCATTTGTAAATAATTCGATTTCTTTAGCTGTTGAAATATGTAAGATATGTAAACGAGTATCATGTTTTTTTGCCAATTCTACAGCCATCGAAGAAGAAATATAACAAGCCTCATGGTCACGAATTTCTGGATGATATTTAATCGCCATATCCTCTCCATACTTTTCTTTGTAAAGAGCAGTATTCTTACGAATAGTTGCTTCATCTTCACAATGTGTTGCGATCAACATATCTACTTTTCCAAAAATATTGTTTAATGTAGTTTCACTATCTACTAACATATTTCCAGTAGAAGATCCCATAAACACCTTTACCCCACAAACATTTTCACGATTTGTTTTTAAAACTTCCTCAATATTATCATTAGAAGCCCCCATGAAGAATGAGTAATTTGCCAAAGAAGTTTTTTGACCAATTTGGTACTTATCTTCTAGTAATTCCTGTGTAAGGGCTTGAGGAACAGTATTAGGCATTTCCATAAAAGAAGTAATACCACCTGCCACAGCAGCTTTTGCTTCTGTATAGATTGTTGCTTTGTGTGTTAGTCCAGGCTCACGAAAGTGTACTTGATCATCAATCACACCTGGTAACAAATACTTACCATTAGCATCAATTATACGATCTGCTGTTGCATCAATAGAAGAAGCAATTTTTTCAATTCTTCCCTCTTTTACCAATAAGTCACTTGAAAAAATCTTGCCCTCATTGACAATATTTGCATTCTTAATAAGAATAGAACTCATAACTTTCTTCTTTTAAATAAATCCTTATTTACTAATTAATATTAACTTCTTACCACAAAGACCACCAAGAACCTTCTCCATTTTCTTTTAGATACTTTTTAGCTCTTTTATGTGTTGAGTGATCATTGTCTGCATATTCCTTAATTTCCTGATAATATTTAATGGCTAGCTTCTTATCTCCTTCTTTGTCAGCAATCTGAGCGAGACCTTCTAGAGAATAAAGAAAATAACTCTTCTCAAAAGCTTCTGTTTCTTTTCCAAAAACAACAGCCTTTTTAAAATATTTCTTAGCTAGTTCATTTTTACCTTTGATATTTTTGTAAATATGCCCTAAAAAATAACTTGCATATCTACCACTTTCGGCTTCATAACCTGGATATTTCTTTTCGATTTTATCAATGATGGATAAAGCTTCTTTTTCTGCTGCTGCAATGTTTCCATTCAAGAAACAGAGTTTTGCATACTGTCTTTGGAAATAAGCATTATTAGGATAAGTTTCTGCTAAGTATTTACTAATTGGCCAAGCATCCTTGCGTCTATTTTCATAACTACTATAGATACTTATCAAAAAGTTCATTGCTTCTACTCTTGTATAAAAAGCGTGTTTGGAAACTTTATTCAATTGTTCTAAGCCTTTTTCTTTGTCTCCTTTTGGGAAAAACATCACAATTCCCCTCAAAAACTTTTTATTCTCAGGAATCCACACCCTAAAGTAGTTGTACAAACCTGTACCAAATAAAAATTCTGGACTGAATGTCTCATCATTTTGATTATTCTCAAGATTTAGAAATTCTAGGGATTTTCTAGCCGCAAAAGTTGCCTTTGAATAACTTTCTCTATCAGAATACAAACGGGCTTTGAAACCATAAGCACCTGCCAAAAAGAAAGAAGCTTCTAGATTTTTCTCATCTTTCTCATACAACTCTTCTGCAAAAGTGATACTAGAATCCATATATGCCAAGAAAGTCTCATCATATGATGTATTTCGATCATTTGGCATAATCTTCCACCAGTTGCTTAAACCCATCAAAAAATAAGGTAATGGATGGTCTGGATACTCTTGTTTAAGCCAAGTAAATTGTTTTTCTGCTTTTTCAAACTCAAAATTATACAAAGCATCAATTGCCTCAGTACAATTCAATTGAATATCCATATCTGCCAATAAAATATCTGGACGATTTACTTTATAATAGCTGGAATCTTGTCCGAATGACAGAAAATGAATACTTACAAAAAAAACAAAACCTATAATATACTTCATAGACAGAAACTTTAGTATGTACTATAATACCTATTTTTTTTGAAAAAGATACTTAATTTACCCTCTTCTTTTTCCCTTTCGATTCCCTCTTGCCTTCGGATTAGAGCTCTGAACCGCTTCTTCTTTGTCTTTTCTTTTGGACTTGGTATTTGAATTAAACTTAGATTTTCCTCCAGCAAACTTACCTTTTACCAAATCTTTTCCTTGTCTAAAGTCTCGTTGTTTAGGCACATGATCTTCCAATAATTCACGGATCATCTCTGGACGTTTTGCTTTGTGCAATGTATTCTTGATCCAAGCATGATTTTCTTTTTTATACCAAAAGAAAAATTTATTTTGATCTCGCTTTTGATTAGAATCCTTTACAGTAAAAATTGGCTTGAGTGTATAAGGATGAACCCCTGCATAATAAATAACAGTGGCTACAGTCATTGGAGTTGGTGTAAAATCTTGTACTTGCTCCAGCTTAAACCCCATATCTTTTGTTTCGATTGCCAAGTTTGCCATGTCTTGCATTTCACAACCTGGATGAGAAGAAATAAAATAAGGGATCAATGGCTGATTTAAACCATTTTTCTGATTAATTCTATCATATTTTTTCTTAAATGTATGGAAATGCTTGAAAGCAGGTTTTCTCATTACCCTCAATACAGGTTCAGAAGTATGTTCTGGTGCAACCTTCAAACGCCCCGGGATATGACGAGTAATCAATTGCTCCATATAAGCATTTAAGCTTTTTGTTTCATCACTTTTGTTATAATCATCAACCAATAAGTCATAACGAATACCACTACTTACAAAAGCTTTTTTGATTTTTGGGTTTTCATCTACCTTTTTATAAATGTTGGTAATCGGTGTATGACTTGTATCTAAGTTATGACATACCATTGGGTGAATACATGAAGGACTGGTACACTTATCACAAATAGATTGTACTTTTCCTTTCATCTTATACATATTGGCAGAAGGACCACCCAAATCACTCAAATACCCTTTAAAATCTGGAAGTTCTGTCAATTCTTCAACCTCTTTCAAAATCGATTTTTCTGAACGACTGGCAATCATTTTTCCTTGATGGGCAGAAATTGTACAGAAGCTACAACCACCAAAACAACCTCTGTGCATATTTACAGAAAACTTAATCATTTCATAAGCAGGAATTGCTCCTCTCCCATCATAACGAGGGTGAGGAATACGAGTATAAGGCAAATCAAATGAGGCGTCTATTTCCTTTTCTTTCATTGTCTGAAAAGGAGGGTTAATCACCAAACGTTGACTTCCTGCTACTTGTGTAATTCGATCAGCATATTGTTTATTAGATTCCTGTTCCACATGTTTGAAGTTGGCTGCATACTTTAATTTATCAGCTAAGCACTCTTCATGTGAAGCCAATTCAATGGTGTTCCAGTGCACTCCTTTTGGCAATTCTTCCTCTTTTGGAAGCATAACGGCTGTTTGCTTAATGGTTTTAAGTGAATGAAAAGGAACTCCTTTACTCACCAAACTCAATACTTGTTTGAGTGGTTGTTCTCCCATTCCATACACCAACATATCAGCACCAGAATCCACCAAAATAGAAGGCATCAATTTATCTTTCCAATAATCATAGTGAGTAACCCTTCTTAGTGAAGCTTCAATACCTCCAATGATTACAGGAGTATCAGGATATAAATCTTTAAGGATTTGAGTATAAACTGTGGTTGCATAATCAGGGCGATAACCTGCTTCTCCACCTGGTGAATAAGCATCAGTAGAACGCAAACGCTTTCCTGCTGTATAATGATTCACCATAGAATCCATACAACCAGCTGTTACTCCAAAAAATAAGTTAGGCTTCCCTAACTTTTTAAAATCTTGCAATTCATCTCTCCAATTGGGTTGTGGTAAAATACCCACACGATACCCTTCTGCTTCAATCAAACGCCCCATTACTGCTGCTCCAAACGCAGGATGATCTACATACGCATCTCCAGAAACAATAATTACATCAAGGCTGTCCCAACCTCTAATTTTCATTTCTTTTTTGGTAGTAGGTAACCAATCGGATAATAATCTTTGCTTTGCCATAAGTACAAAGATAATAAATTAGAAAAAAGAAAATGAAAGGTTTGTAATTATTCACTGATAGTACATAAATACCAAAAACTCTAAAAACAAACTATAAATACCATTTCTACACAAAAACAAAACCTCTCAATCTACCCAAACCCTGCTACAAGCTACATTAGTCTTGAGTCTACAAGTGATGAAGTAGTCAATATTTATAATGCTATTGGAGAATTAGTATTAACTAGTGATGAAAAAGAAATGATTGATATTTCTGAATTGGCTACGGGTGTTTATGTGATTAAAGAAGAATATATTACTCGATTTGTCAAAGAATAAAGGTATTCTTGTTTCAATAACAAAGCCCTCTCCTATTTTTCTAAATAAGAGGGCTTTTTTCATTTATCTGAATTCTTTTTATTTCTCTGTGGGTCTTACTGCTTTGATATAGCGAGGGCGATAATCTGGTGAAGTCAAATCACTCTCAATCACACCATTTGTTGTAGAGGCATGAATAAATATAATTTTGTGATTAGTAACTTCTTTTATAATTCCTACATGATTTACGGTAGTGCTTCCTGGATTTGCTCCAAAAAAGACCAAATCACCAGGTTGAAGTTCTCCAATATAAATACGCTTTCCTACTGTGCTTTGTTGTTTACATGTTCTTGGAAGGGTAATTCCTGCTTTTTTATAAGAAGCACACACCAACCCAGAACAATCCATTCCCTTTTTGGACATTCCTCCAAACTTATACTTTGTTCCTTTATAAGAATTAGCAGTCTTAAGCACTTTCCTTACAATGGCTCTATTTTTTTTAGATAAAGTACTTTTCTTGGGTTTATCCTTTTTCTTTTTTGTTTTGTTTTTACTTTTTGTCTTTCCCTTCTTCTTTGTTTTTACCTCGACATACTTTCCTTTTCCGAGTGGAGGACGCATTGCCTTGATAAAGCGAGGCTTGTAATAAGCCGAAAACAAATCACTTTCTACTACACCAGAGCTACTAGAAGCATGAATAAAAGTCACCTTAGATTTAGAAGCCCTAGTAACCATTCCTACATGTGTTACTTTTTTACTTTTGGGACTTGCTCCAAAAAACACTAAGTCTCCAGGTTGCAAACTCCCAATGTATACACGTTTTCCATGATTACTTTGGTCTCTAGAGGTACGAGGCAATGTAATACCAGCAGATTTATAAGAAGTACACATCAAGCCAGAGCAATCAATTCCCTTTTTGGTTGTCCCTCCAAATTTATACTTTGTCCCTTTGTATGATTGAGCTGTTTTGATTGCTTTGTGTGCCTTTGGGTGAATGTGAGTAGAAGCTCCTCCCCCTCTCAAATCGTTTGTACCTCCATTAGAAGGCTTGGAAGAGTGGCAAGAAACCAATATTGAGAGAAGACCAATCAAAAAAATAATTAAATGGTGACGGTAATTTTTCATATTTTTTTTATTAAGTTTCGTAAATTTAGATGATTCAAAATTGGATTTCAATCGTATCTTCGATTAATCCCAATTAATATTTGTTTATTAACCAATTTAAAGTCTTATGTGTGGAATAGCTGGAATGATTGCTTTTGATGAAGTGGGAACAACCTTCCTTCCTTACATATCAGAAGCTACCAAGGCATTAGAGAGAAGAGGACCAGATTCTATGGGAATTTTCCAAGAAGGGAATATTGCCTTAGGTCATAGGCGTCTTTCTATTATTGATACTTCTGAACGTTCCAACCAACCAATGCAAGATGAGAGCAAGCGTTATACCATTGTTTTCAATGGAGAGATTTATAACTACTTAGAGCTTCGTCACATTTTGGAAAGGGAAGGTGTTCCGTTCCAGACAGAATCTGACACAGAAGTAGTTCTCAAAGCTTTTATCTTTCATGGAGCAGAATTTCTAAAATTATTAAATGGATTTTTTGCATTGGCTATTTATGATAAAGAAACACAATCAACATTTATCGCAAGAGATAGAATTGGTATCAAACCATTGTGTTTCTATCAAGACGAACATCGTTTTGTATTTGGCTCAGAAATGAAAGCCCTCTATCCTTTCAAGATTCAAAAGGAAATAGATTATACTACGCTTTATCAATACTTACAGTTTAATTACATTGCAAAAGATTCAAGTATTCTGCAAAATGTACAAAAAGTAACACCTGGTACCTATTTAGTAATTAATCATAGAGAGAAAACAGTTCAAAGAGAATCATATTATACAATACCCTACCCTCCTGTTACAAATACTCTTAATACAGTAACTCATACTTACTATCAGCAAAAAAAGAAGTTAAGAGAAATCTTAGAATACTCTGTAAAGAATCGACTGGTTTCAGATGTACCTTTGGGTGCTTTTTTGAGTGGAGGAATTGATTCTTCTGTAATTGTTGCTTTGGCAAGTAAACACAAAAAAAATCTAAAAACTTTCTCTATTGGATACCAAGATAACCCATATTTTGATGAAACAGAATATGCCAACTTGGTAGCAAAGAAGTTTAGAACTGATCATACCGTATTTAGCCTTACAAATAATGATTTGTTTGAAGAATTACATAATGTTCTAGATTATCTAGACGAACCTTTTGCAGATTCTTCTGCAATACCAGTATACATCCTTAGCAAGAAAACAAGACAAGAGGTAAAAGTTGCTTTGTCTGGTGATGGTGCTGATGAATTATTCACAGGTTATCATAAACACATGGCAGAATTCAAAGTTCGCCAAGGAGGAGGAATTAACAAAACAATTACTGCCTTCCACCACTTATGGAGCATTCTTCCAAAATCTCGTAGTAATGCTTTTGGAAATACCGTTCGTCAACTACATAAATTCTCAGAAGGAAGTCGCTTGAGTAAACAAGATCGTTATTGGTTATGGTGTAGTTTTGCAAATGAAAAACAGGCAAATAGATTATTAAGTAACCATAGTCGTCAAAAAATATCTCAAGACTTATATCAAGATAGAAAATCGGAAATTTTATCTACCATTAGTGAAGGTGGAGATATGAACGAGATCCTTCACACAGATATGTTGATGGTCTTACCAAATGATATGCTTCAAAAAGTAGATTCTATGTCTATGGCTAATAGCTTGGAGGTTCGTGTTCCTTTCTTAAGCCATAATGTAGTAAACTTTGCTTTTACACTCCAAGAAGAGTCAAAAATCACAAGTGATATCAAGAAACGTATCTTGCAAGGAGCATTTAGAGAAATTTTGCCATCAGAACTTTATGACCGTCCAAAAAGAGGATTTGAAGTTCCTCTGTTACAATGGTTACGTTCAGATTTAAAGTCATTAATTCAAGATGACCTATTGAATGATGATTTCATCAAAGACCAAGATATATTTAAGCTAAAAGAGATTCAAAAGCTCAAAAAGCAATTATTTTCAATGAATCCAGGTGATAGTCATGCCCGTATTTGGGGATTGATTGTGTTCCAATGGTGGTTCAAAAAGTATATGAACTAATTTTTATGAAAAAAATCATTTCTGTAATTGGTGCACGTCCACAATTCATCAAACATGCCCCCATAGAGTTTGCCTTCAAAGAAAAAGTAAACTCAATTACAATTCATACAGGACAACATTATGACAAGCGAATGAGTCAAGTTTTTTTTGATGAGCTTGATATGAGTCCACCACACTACCAACTAAGTGTAGGGAGTTCTTCGCATGGAGAACAAACAGGAAAAATGATGATTGAAATTGAAAAAATCGTCAATGAAGAAAAGCCTGATGCCTTATTGGTTTATGGAGACACAAACTCTACATTAGCTGGAGCAATAGTAGCTAGCAAGTTACACATCCCAATAATTCATGTAGAGGCTGGACTTCGAAGTTTCAATAAAAAGATGCCAGAAGAAGTAAATAGAATTATGACAGATCATATCTCTGATTTACTTTTTGCTCCTACAGATCCTGCCATTGAAAATTTACAAAATGAAGGCATTACCAAAAATGTTTACAAAACAGGAGATGTAATGTGTGATATGGTACGAATTGCTCAAGAAAGAATGAATGACGAACCAAGTAGTCAATTTATTCTAACAACAATTCATAGACCTTACAACACAGATGATAAAGAAAGAATTTTCACAATTCTTTCTCAACTCAATAGCTTAGGCATTCCTGTTAAATTTCCAATTCACCCAAGAACCAAAAATCGTCTAAAAGAATTTGGAATTGACACTTCTCAATTTGAAAATGTAGAGTTCTTAGAGCCACAATCTTACTTTGATATGATGGAGCTACTACACCATGCTAAGTGTTTGGTAACAGACTCTGGAGGAATGCAAAAAGAAGCTTATATTGCTGAAAAGAAATGTGTGACTGTTCGTTCAGAAACAGAATGGCTAGGGACCCTCAAAAATGGTTGGAACACACTGATTTTTGATAATTTAGATGAATTAGCAGAAGTTATCCAACAACCAGTAGGAGAATATACTCCAAATATTTATGGAACTGGGCAAGCAGCTCAAGAAATTACAGACATTATCTTAAAGCATTTGGAAGCATGAAAAAAATACAAATGGTAGACCTTACTACCCAACATAGCCATATCAAAGAGAAAGTTCTAAAAGGAATTGAAGAACTTATTGATAGCTCTGCTTTTATAAAGGGAAAAGCTGTACAAGAATTTGAAAAAGAATTGGCTGAATTTTTGGGAGTAAAACATGTCATTTCTTGTGGAAATGGTACTGATGCACTCCAAATTGCTTTGATGGCATTAAATTTACCAGAAAATACAGAAGTACTTGTTCCTTCATTTAATTATGTGGCTACTGCTGAAGTAATTGCTTTACTAGGACTAAAACCTGTATTTGTTGAAGCAAAAGAAGATATTTTCAACATTGATATTGAAGATGCAAAAACTAAAATCACAGCAAATACAAAAGTGATTATGCCTGTTCATTTATTTGGACAATGTGCTGATATTGATTCTGTATTAGATTTTGCCAAAGAAAATGACCTCTATGTAATTGAAGATACAGCTCAAGCCATTGGTTCTGTATACAGAAAAAAAGGAACAGCAGGAACATTTGGAGATATTGGAACAACTTCATTCTTCCCTTCCAAAAATTTAGGTTGTATGGGAGATGGTGGAGCAATGTTCACAAACAATGATGAATTAGCAAGCAAACTCAGAATGATTGCCAATCATGGGCAAAAACAAAAATATCATTTTGATTGTGTAGGAGTTAATTCAAGATTGGATACATTACAAGCTACTATTTTGAGAGCTAAACTACCTTTATTAAAAGAATATTCTCAAAAAAGATTAGAAGGAGCTTTGTATTATAATGAGTTGTTAAAAAATAATGACAAGCTAACTACTCCCCTAATTAGTGAAAATAGCACACATGTTTTTCATCAATACACTCTAAAATTAGCAGAAGGAATTAATAGAGATGAAATTCAAGCAAAGCTAAGAGAAAGAGAGGTTCCAAGTATGGTTTATTATCCTATTCCATTGCATTTGCAAAGAGCTTATGAATATTTGGGATACAAAGAGGGGGATTTACCCACTTCTGAAAAATTAGCAAAACAAGTATTATCACTTCCTATTCACCCAGAAATCACAAAAGAACAAATTGAGTTTATTGTGAAGAATTTAGAGGAAGTTTTGGGCTAAAAAGTTTATTTATGAAGGCAAGCAGAAATGTTTGCCTTCTCTTTTATGAGAATAATTCAATAAAATTTTGTTGATTAGAAAGCACTGAATAGTTTTCAACAACAGTCCTTCTCCCCTCTTTACCCATGTCAATGGATAATTGCGTATCCTTTACTAGTTTTTCAATTGCTTCTTCCCATTCCTTTGGAGAATCACACAAAAAACCATTTTTCCCATCTTGTACAATTTGAGTATTTACACCTACAGAAGAAACCAAAGCAGGAATACCCAAAGCCAAATATTGTAATCCTTTAAATCCACACTTACCCTTTGCCCATTTATCATCAGTTAAGGGCATTACCCCAACATTCATTCTTAATAAATCTTGAAGTTCAGTTTCTTTTTTCCACTGTACATATTGAAATTTCTTCAATGGTAATTTTGGATCTTGATTTGAAATGACCAAAAAAGTGAAGTCATACTTCTCTTGAAGTTTTTGCAAAACAGGAACCAAATCATCTAAATACTTCATAGTTGAATGTGTACCTGTCCATCCTAACACAAAATGATTTGTATGTTGGTTTTTCACTTCTTTGTGAAGATTTTCAGTATCAATGGTTGTTGGATTATAAATTGTATTTTGATTGAACTGAAGAGCATAATCACATAAATATTCATTTCCACAACTCACCTTATAAGACCATTTTGATATTTGTCTTACTTTATGATGCCACTTAATACCTGCCACAATTTTATTCACAGCAGAAGTATTGGATAACCAAATTGCATCATCAAAATCATAAATTATTCGCTTTCTCCAAAGCTTCGCAATACACCATTCTACCCAAGGAGGACCAATAGGTGTTGCTTCTCTATGTATAAAGACATAATCATAAGAAGAAAGAGTAAATAGAAGAAAAAAACGCCTTAAAAACCCTTTTAAAATCCCAATAATCTTTTTGGCTTTATTCCCTTTCTTGTACAAAATTGTCCATGTTTCTTCATCTAAAAAAGACTTTTGAACATAATCAATGCCTACAGAAGGAAGAAATTTAAGATATTGCTCATAGCGAAAACGCTGAGAAGGAGCTTCTTTTTCAGGGTATGGACACAAAAAAAGGACTTTCATGTGACCAAGTTACACAAAACAAATGTATTTTTGTTACTTCGAATACACCGAACTATGGAATTAAAAGATTTTTTGATTACCCCTATTTGGCTTTGCATTATTTATACTATTGCAATGATTTACAAAAAAAGGGTGACAGATGCTAGAACAAAGAAATACTTTTTTCCTGCTCTTCACTTGAAAATCATTGGAGCATTGGCCATTGGTTTTATCTATCAATTTTATTACGGTGGTGGACAACCAAGTGGTGATACATTTCACTATTTTTATCATACAGGAGTGATTTGGGATGCATTTTGGGATGACTCTGTTATAACAGGTTTAAAATTAATTTTTGGAGCAAATGATGGTGGACTTGATGTGGCTAATTATACATATAAAATGAGTTGGTATAACGACCCTCATTCTTACTTTGTAGTAAGGGTACTTGGCTTTTTCGATCTATTCACCTTACATACTTATACCGCTTCAGCTTGTTTATTTGCATTCACTTCTTTTTCTGGAATGTGGGCTATGTTTCTAGCATTTTATAGACGATATCCCATATTGCACAAAGAAATAGCTATTGCTTGTTTTTTCATCCCTTCCGTATTTTTTTGGGGATCAGGAATACTAAAAGACACTTTAACAATTGGAGCTTTGGGTTGGACAACTTATGGTATTTTCAACATATTCATATTTAGAAGAAGGTTAGTATTTAGCATTTTCATAGTGCTTATTTCTCTATGGTTGAGTTATAGTATAAAGCAATACATTGCCTTATGCTTTATCCCCACTCTTATACTTGCCATGTCTTTAGAGAGAATTAAACAAATTAAGACTCCTATATTGCGATATTCAATTGCTCCTGTGATAATAGCTATTGCTGTAGGAGGCATATTTTTCTTTTTTCAAAAAGCAAATGAACAACAGGGACGATATTCTCTAGACTCTATTTCTCAAACAGCTGAAGAAACAGCAAAGTGGATTCATTATGTCAGTGAAACACAAGGAGGAGCCGCTTATTCTTTAGGGGATTTTGACTATTCCCCCACTGGAATGTTAAAAAAAATGCCTTTAGCTATTTGGGTATCTTTATTTAGACCTTACATATGGGAGGTTCGTAATCCAGTGATGCTTCTCTCTGCTTTAGAAAGTTTATGGTTTTTAATATTTACTTTCCAAACTTTCAGAAAAAATGGAATAAAACGAGTATTCAAAGAAATAAGAAGTTCTCCTATTTTAATTCTTTGTTTTTCATTCTCTATTCTCTTCGCATTTGCAGTAGGAGTATCTACATACAATTTTGGATCATTAGTTAGATACAAAATCCCGTTAATGCCTTTTTATATATGTGGGTTATATATTGTTGGATATAATTTCAAAATACAGAAACTCCGAAAAAAACAAAAATCACTTCAAAAAAACAGAAGTAATTAAAATGTTTATATAGTACTTTACAAGTAATTATAGTCTGATAAAAAAAGTATAGCTTTTAATTTTTTTTTAACTAAATTCGTCAAAAATTTAAATTTATTTTAATGGGTAAAATAGTTGTAGATGCTAATAAATCAAAGCTAAGTTTAGGACTTAGAGAGTTATTTCAATATAAGGATTTATTTATTACTCTTGCTTATCGTGATCTTAGAGTACGTTATGCTCAAACAATATTGGGATTTATTTGGGCATTTGTTCAGCCCTTGTCTTCATTATTAATCTTTACTTTTGTATTTAATAAAGTTATAAAAGTTGATACTGGTGATGCTCCATACCAGATTTTTGCTATGTCAGGAATGATTTCTTGGACATATTTTGCATTTGTTTTAAACCAATCAGGTAATTCTATTATTGGAGCACAAGGAATGGTTAAAAAAATCTATTTTCCAAGACTTATTATACCTTTATCAAAGGCTGTTGTAGGCTTTGTAGATTTTGGAATTGCATTTTTATTAATGATTGGATTGATGATATATTTTCAATACATCCCATCAAGTAACATTATTTATTTACCAATTTTTATCTTATTAACAGTCATTTCAGCATTAGCTGTGGGTATTTGGGTAAGTGTATTAACAATTCGCTATCGTGACTTTCAACATATTGTTCCCTTTATAGTTCAATTTGGACTATATGCAACACCTATTGGTTACACAACTAGCACTGCAGTGGATAAACTACCCAAATGGTTAAGTATAATTTATTACCTTAACCCAATAGCAGGAATTATTGATGGAGTTAGATGGTCTATCCTAGGAACAGAAGCACCAAATCAGTATGCTTATATCTCATTCAGTATTGTAATTATTATTTTTATCTCAGGACTTTTTTATTTCAAAAAAGTAGAAAAAGTAATGGCTGATATTGTTTAAATCTTAATATTATGAGTGACATTGCAATTAAAGTTGAAAACCTTTCAAAATTATACGAAATAGGTAATTCAAAAAGTGGTAGTATTTATGAGTCTTTTAGTAGCCTTTTTTCAAAAAACAAAGAAGCTTCTTCATTCTGGGCATTAAATGATCTTACATTTGATATTAATCATGGTGATATTGTTGGAGTAATGGGGCGAAATGGTGCAGGAAAAAGCACCTTACTAAAAGTTCTTTCTCGTATCACACAACCAACAAAAGGTCGTTTTACTATCAATGGTCGTGTTTCCTCATTACTAGAAGTAGGAACAGGTTTCCATCCTGAATTAAGTGGTAGAGAAAATATTTTCCTTAATGGAACAATTTTAGGAATGTCTCGTTCTGAAATTCGACAAAAAATGGACGAGATTGTAGATTTTTCGGGTGTAGAAAAATTTCTTGACACACCTGTTAAGCATTACTCTAGTGGAATGTATGTTCGTCTTGCTTTTGCTGTTGCTGCACATTTAGAGCCAGAAATTTTAATTATTGATGAAGTTTTGGCTGTTGGTGATGCTACCTTTCAAAAGAAAGCTATAGGAAAGATGAAATCTGTCAGCCAGACAGAAGGGCGTACTGTTTTATTTGTAAGTCATAATATAGGAAGTATTCAACACCTATGTACACATTCTATTGTCTTAAATCAAGGACAGATGGTACATTCTGGTACTACAGACAGTGGGATCAAGTACTATTTATCTTCCAATCAAGATAATCTTAAAATTCCTTTATCAGAAAGAACTGATAGAAAAGGAAATCAGACAGCAAAGATTGATGATATCACGATAAATACACAAAGTAATCAAAATACTTCTGAGTTTCTATCAGGAATAAAAGGAGAATTTGTTTTTAAATACACTTCTAAAGAACCTTTGATAAAAGTAGGTCTTAGAGTTGAGGTTTTGAACTCAATGCAAAAATCTATTACAGTTCTTAACACATATCATTCAATTGGTGAATTTGATTTGCTAAATAAAGAAGGAGAATTGAAATGCCAATTTGATAGAATTCCTTTGAGTCATGGAAATTACTATTTAAATTTTATTCTTATTTCAAACCAAGATATTGTTGATCAAGTAGAGTCTGCATTTTCTTTTTCAATAGAACAATCAGACTTTTTTAACTCTGGTAATATTCCTCTATTTAAAGAAAGTGCTATCTTAGATCATACCTGGAACATTACATAATTAAAGTAAATTCCCACAACAAAATTATCTTTTCCCGTTTTTTCAAAAGCGCTTGAAAAAGTAAATAAGATGTCTTTTATAATGATTTTGAAGCAAGTTCTTCTCGTTAAAAGTGAACAACAATATTAGTGTTTTGAATAAAATTATTAAAGAGAGAAAAATCTTGTCAAAAAACAACTATCCTATCTATGTTTTCTAAACCAAAAATATTTTGTATCTCATTTCAGCGTACAGGAACAACTTCTGTTGGTCAATTTTTTGTCAATCATGGATATAATGTATCAACATACCCTACTTCAGAGAAAAACAAGTGGACTCAAAAATGGTTTGAAGGAGATTATGAAAGTATTCTAAAATCAAAAGAATTTAAAAAAAACACGGTATTTGAAGATGATCCATGGTGGTGTTTAGATTTTTATAGATTTCTATTCCATAAATTTCCTTCTGCAAAATTTATTTTGGTAACAAGAGATCCAGATAAATGGTTTGATTCTATGGTTTCTCATTCCAATGGAAAGATATTAGGTAATACATATATTCATTCATTTGTATATGATAGATTAGATGAATATAAAAAGAACATAAATACATTTAAAACAGATGGTATAGATAATCTTCTTGATTTAAATGAAGAACATAGAAGTCATTATGTAAGAATATATAATAATAGAAATCAAGAAATTCTTGATTTTTTTGAAAGAAATGACCCTTCTAGATTAGTACATACAACATTAGAAAACCCAAATAAATGGCAAAAAATTGCTAATTTCTTTAATATTACCATAAATAATCAACAAGACATTCACGAAAACAAGTCTCATAAATAATTATGATAAATGTGACAAAACCCTTTCTTCCACCCTATCAAGAATATGAAAAGCTGGTAGAAGGAATTTGGAAAAGAAACTGGTTGACCAATAATGGACCTTTAGTTAATGATCTAGAAATCAAACTCAAAGACTATCTAAACCTAGATCATTTATCATATGTATCAAACGGTACCATTGCCCTTCAAATAGCAATCAAAGCCCTTGATTTAAAAGGAGAAATCATCACTACTCCTTTCTCTTATGTTGCTACAACTTCAAGTATTGTATGGGAAAATTGCACACCTATTTTTGTAGATATTGACCCACTTTCTTTTAACATTAACCATAAGCTTATTGAACAAGCAATCACAAAAAAAACATCAGCTATTTTAGCAACTCATGTTTATGGTAATCCTTGTGCAATCGATGAGATAGAGGCAATCGCAAAAAAACATCAATTAAAAGTAATTTATGATGCTGCACATTGTTTTGGTACTACCTACAAAGGAGAATCAGTTTTAAAATTTGGAGATATAAGTACTATTAGCTTTCATGCAACTAAGTTATATCATACTACAGAAGGAGGAGCAATCATCACAACAGATCCAAAAATACTCAAAAGTATCACTTATTTAAGAAACTTCGGACATGTAGATTCTGAAACATTTTCTGGTATAGGGATTAATGGTAAAAATTCAGAATTTCATGCTGCTATGGGAGTTTGTAACTTGAAATATGCAGATCATATTCTTGAAAAGAGAAAAGAGGATCATAAACGCTATGATGAGTGCTTAAATCAATTAGAGCTTCAAAAACCATTAATTGCTCAAAAAGCTGGATATAATCATGCATATTACCCAATTGTTTTTAATAGTGAGCAAGATTGTATAAATGTGAGTAATGAATTAAATAAAAACTTAATATATGCTCGTAGGTATTTTTATCCTATTCTATCAAACCTAGACTATGTAAACTCTTCTCCAATGCCAATTGCGGAAGATATTTCCAAACGTATTTTGTGTTTACCTTTATATGAGCAAATCACACCAGAAGAAATTGACATGATTTGTCGCATTATTTTAAGAACCCTAAGATATTAGATATGAAAGCTGCAATTATGCAACCTTACTTTGCTCCTTATATTGGATATTTCCAACTAATGAATGAAGTAGATACTTTTGTTATTTATGATGATGTAAACTTTATAAAAAAAGGATGGATCAATCGTAATAACCTTTTGGTCAATGGACAATCAAATCTATTTTCAATTCCTTTAACAAATGTAAGTCAAAATAAAAAAATTAATGAGACTTTCATCTCTCCAGAAGAAAAATGGAAAAGTAATTTTTTAAAGAAATTACAAATGGCATATAAAAAGGCTCCTTATTATGAGAGTGCTTTTCCTACCATTGAAAAAATAATCCTACACTCAGAAGAGAACTTGGCAAAGTTTATAGAGTTCTCTCTCAAAGAAATTGCTACTTTTTTAAACATTAATACGAAAATCATATTATCCTCTAATATTGAGAAAAACAATTCATTAAAAGGACAAGAAAAGATATTAGCAATATGTAAAAAAATTAATGCTAATCATTACATTAATCCTATTGGTGGAATGGAATTATATGATAAATCTATTTTTTTAGAGGAAAATATCATCCTAAACTTCATACAAACAGGTATAATTGAGTATCCTCAATTTAAAAATGAATTTGTTCCTTGGTTGTCAATCATTGACATGATGATGTTCAATTCACAAGAAGAAATTCAGAAACTTTTAACAAATTTTAAATTAAAATAAAATATGGCTAAAGTAATTATTTTTGGTTTGCTGGATACAGCAGAACTAGCACATTATTATTTAGAAAATGATTCTGAGCACGAAGTGATCGCATTCACTGTTCATAAAGAATATTTAAAAGAAGATACATTTAGAGGATTACCAGTTGTAGCTTTTGAAGAAATAAAGGATATTTACCCTCCTAGTGAATATTCTTTATTTGCTCCCATGACAGGAAAAGGAATGAATCGTATTCGTGAAAAGGTGTATTTAGAAGGAAAAGAAAAAGGTTATTCTTACATTTCTTACATTAGTTCTAAAGCCACAGTTTTTGACAATGAAATTGGAGAAAATTGCTTTATTTTGGAAGATAATACAATCCAGCCATTCACAAAAATAGGAAATAATGTAGTATTATGGAGTGGTAATCATATTGGACATCATGGAGAAATAAAAGATCATGTATTTTTCACATCTCATGTTGTCATGTCAGGACACTGTATAATAGAACCTTATTGTTTTTTTGGGGTAAATGCAACAATTCGTGATTATTCAAAGATCAAACAAGGGACATTATTAGCAATGGGAGCTTGTCTAACTAAACAAAAGACAGATGAGTGGGGTGTATATACTGGTAATCCAGCCAAAAAATTTGAAGGAAAACTTAGTCATCAATTATATTAATTATGAAGTGGATAAAAAAAGGACATATCTTTAAACCAACAGGTGAACATGAATGGAGTAAGTCTCATGCTCAGGTTCCATTTGCATATCCTTTAGATGATAAAACATTACGTATTTTCTTTGCAACAAGAGATCAAGATAGTTGTTCAACTGTTACATTTATAGATACTGATATAGCTAATCCATCAAAGGTATTATATGTTCATGACAAACCTTGTTTACAAAAAGGTAAGCCTGGATATTTTGATGATGCAGGTACAATGCCCTCTTGGTTTTTAGAGCATGAAGGAAAAATCTACTTATACTATACTGCCTGGAATAAAAGTGCTACAGCTTCTTACATTCTGTCTATTGGCTTAGCAATCAGTGAAGACCAAGGGCTCACATTCCAAAAACAATTTGAAGGTCCCTTATTAGATAGAGGACATTATGATCCAATATGGGTTGGGCAACCTTGTGTTTTGAAAGATGAAGGTATTTGGAAAATGTGGTATTTATCTTGTCAAAAAATAGAATACATAGACAATCACCCAGAGCCTTTTTATAATGTAAAGTACGCAGAATCAAATGATGGTATTCATTGGGAGCGTAAAGAAATTACTTGTATTGACTTTATTCCTGGTGATATTGATGCCATTGGAAGACCTTGTGTTTACAAAGAAGATGGTATTTACAAAATGCTACATTCTAATAGAGGAGCAAACTCCTATCGTGTAGACAAAACAAAGTCTTATAGAATTGGCTACTCAGAATCTAATGATGGAAAATCATGGATTCGTAAAGATGAGGAAGCTGGGATTGAAAAAAGTGAAATAGGTTGGGACAGTGAAATGAATGAGTATTGTACAACATATGTTCATGATGGGAAAAGATATTTGATTTATAACGGAAATGGATTTGGACAATCAGGATTTGGTTATGCAATCTCTGAATAAAGAAACTCCTCTTGTAGCAGTGTTCATGGTTACTTATAATCATGAACACTACATTGAGGAAGCACTTCTTTCAGTACTTAAACAGGAAACAACTTTTCCTTTTCACATCTATCTTGGAGAAGATTGTTCTACTGACACAACTAGAGAAATTTGCTTACGTTTACAAGAAGAATATCCTGAAAAACTAACTGTACTTGCACATGCCCAAAATATGGGAGTACAGAAAAATACAATAGAAGTTTTTAGACATTGTTTTGAATCTGGAGCCCAATACATTGCAATGTTAGAGGGAGATGATTATTGGATAGATACCAATAAGCTACAAAAACAGGTTAATTTTTTAGAAAAAAACGCTGATTTTAGTCTTTGCTTCCACGATGTAAAAGTATTTAATCAAACTACAAAACAGCTTGATAATGGTAAAACCTCAGATACACCTGAAGTTACAAGTATTGAAGATTTAGCTAAAAAGAACTACATACATACACCAGGTATCTTATTTCGAAAAAATTTCGACAGATTACCTGATTTTTTTGAACACTTGACTGCAGGTGATTATGTCTTACATATGTTGAATGCTAAATATGGAAAAATAAAAAGAATAAAAGAACCTATGGCTGTTTATAGGGTTCATGATGGTGGTATTTGGAGTAAAAAAGCAAATGTAACAATTTACAAGAATTGGATAGAGGTATTATCATTACTATTGAACTCTTCTGAGTTTAACAAAAAGATCAATAATATTCTACAAGAACAACAACTTGGTATTGCCAGAAGTTTACTCAATGATTTACAACAAATCCAAGAAGATGAAAAAATTCTCTCTTTTGGAAGAGAATACCCTGAACTAATTTCTAAACTGTATCTACACCAAATAAAAGAAATTAATACTTTATCAAATAATGTTGAGTTTGCTTCATTACAATTCACTTACAAAACACTTTTCTTATCTTTGATAAATAAGGTATTGACCAAATTAAAGATAAAATAACAACCCATATAAACTCGTCAACAATGACACCCATAGTATCTGTTATTATCCCCAACTATAATCACTCAAATTATTTACCTGAAAGAATTGAATCAGTCTTAAACCAAACATATGATCATTTTGAGGTCATTTTATTAGATGACTGCTCCCCTGATAATAGTGCTGAAATACTTTACAAATACCAAAATCATCCAAAAGTTTCTCATATAATTATTAATACAGAAAATAGTGGAAGCACTTTTATCCAATGGAATAAAGGGATATCTATAGCAAAAGGACAATATATTTGGATAGCAGAAAGTGATGATTTTTCTGATAAACATTTTTTAGAAACCTGTATGGATACTTTTGAGGAAGACCCGACTTTAGGAATTGTCTATTGTAATTCTGTTATTGTGGATTCCGAAGGAGAGAAAATAAAGTTATTTTACCCTAATCAAGTATCAAATTCGCAAAGATGGGAAAAAAAACACAGTAATTTAGGTATCGATGAAGTTAAAAACCATTTCCTAAATCGTAATATTATACCAAATGCAAGTTCTTGTGTTTTCAAAAAAAAACTTGTTACAACACAGGATCTTGCTATTGAAAAATACAAAGTATGTGGAGATTGGCTTTTTTGGGCTAAACTTACATTCAAATCCTCAATTTGCTATGTACCTAATCCTTATAACTACTTTCGTACTCATACAAACAATGTAAGAACTAAGACAAAAAATAGAGGACTTAATATTTTAGAAATTTTTGATGTTCAATTTCAATTAGTAGAATTACTACAACTTAATTTACAAGAAAGAAAAAACCTTTCAAATCAAATGTTACATCGTTGGGCACACACACATTTTAATGTCACACCCTTTGATTGGTCAAGAAAAAAAGAGTTATACTCACTGTGTAAAAAAGTGTATGAGCATATCACAATTTCCTTAGTTAAAACATTTATCATTGTTTTTCTGAGAAAATATAATATTTTAAAATGATGAAAAGTATTGTATTCTACAACTTATATCTAAAAAACACTTGGCGTTCTGTTACTAAAGAAATATTGACCAATAGACCTCAAGATGATTTAATTATTAATGTTTCCTTTGACTTACGTTATATTTACAAATTACCTTTTGTGCTATTTTTCTTGTGGAAATTTGCTCCAAAAAAAATCTTTTTCTCAAGAAATAATGCAAAATATGGTGAAACAATTGGTTTCAATAAATTCCTCAAGTATTGCTCTTTAGACTCTTATAATATTTTAACATATATTCACTCCAAAGGTGTTACTAAACCTAACCGTGAAAAAGAAAATAATTGGAGAGAATTCATGAAGTACTTTGTAATGGATCGCTTTGACTTAACAATAAAAGCTTTTGAAGAAGGCTTCCATTTGTATGGTGTAAACTTAAGAAAATATCAAGGTACAGATGAAGAAAGAGATCACACTTCTCTGTATACAGACTATTGGTATCGAGGTACATTTGTTTCTGTTAACCTAAATGAATTACGTCAAAAAATACTAATGACTACTGTACCTAACAACTTTTATGGAATTGAAGCTTTTTGGGGAAATCTAACCCCTATAGATAAAGCTTTCTCTCCTTTTAATTCAAATATATCACATTATCAAGCCCCTTTTCCAAAAGAAAAATATACCGGAAAATCTCAATATCCAAACCAAGGGTATGAACAGATGATGTAAACAAAGAAAATTACTCATGAAAGAAAATATAATCAAAGTAGGGTTTTGTGTCTCTTATGACTGGGAAATGTTGAAAACATCTATTCCTTTGATATACAAAGAATCTGATATCATTTGCTTATCCATTGATAAAAACAGAAAGTCATGGAAAGGAAATAAATATGATTTTGATAATGATGCTTTTTACACATTAGTTAAAAAACTTGACACTGAGAACAAAATAGATATTTATGAAGATGATTTCTCTCAACCTAATTTAAATGCTCGAGAAAATGGTAACTTACAACGTACCAAAATTGCTGAGCGAATGGGAAAAGGTGGTTGGCACATCCAAATAGATTCTGATGAGTATTTTTTGGACTTTGCTTCATTTGTTAAAGAATTGCAAAAAATACACCCTAACCCTACAGGAAACGAAAAACCATTAAATGTTTGTGCTTGTTGGGTTCCTTTGATCAAAAAAACAGAAAAAGGGTTTTTATTTGTAGACTTTAAGAACGAAATCCCAGAAAACGCCCCTTTTGCGTCCAATGTACCTCAGTATGAAAGGGCTAGACACAATGGACATTTCAATGTGCTTACAAATTGTTATGTTATTCATGAGACATGGGCAAGAAGTAGTGATGATTTGTGGTACAAAATTAATAACTGGGGGCATTCAGCAGAAGAATTAGATGCTCAACAAACTCGCTTAAGCTATTTCAATTTATGGAAGTCTTTAGATGAATATAATTACCAATATGTACATAACTTTCACCCTGCTCAAGCAGAAGTTTGGCCAGCATTAGGGTATGCCCAAGGAAAAGATGTTCAAGAGTTTTTCTCCAATTACATTCCTAATTTTCCTCTATCTCCAACAGAACTTAAAATTCATAACAATAGAAACATTGCTCGTATTAAGCATTTATTAAAATAGTGTTTACTAGATAATTAGTTATGGTATCAATTATAATTATTAACTATAATACTTTTCAATTAACTAAAAATTGTATTGAGAGTATTTATGAACATACTCAAAATATTTCTTTTGAAATTATATTAGTTGATAATGCTTCCACAGAATGTGACCCTAAATTATTTCTTAAAGAATTTCCTAACATTATATTAGTCCCAAGCCCTACCAATTTAGGGTTTGCAAAAGGAAATAACTTAGGTATTCAAAGAGCTACAGGAGATAAAATATTATTACTAAATAGTGATACACTTCTAAAGAACAATGCTATAAAGTATGCCAATGATTTTTTAGAAAAAAACAGAAATGTTGCTGTTGTTTCATCATCATTAGAATATGAAGATGGAGAAATACAACACACTTGCCAACGCTTTCCTTCTATCAAGTATAGTTTGGCAGAACTTTTTAGAGTTCAAAAAATATTAGGTAAAGACAAGGGGGGAAAGCTACTAATGGGAAGCTTTTTCAATCATCAAGAAGTTACCTTTCCTGATTGGGTTTGGGGAACCTTCTTTATGTTTCCTACTGACCTTTTACAAAAACTTCCAGAAAAAAAACTAGCAGATATTTTCTTTATGTATGGAGAAGACATGCAATGGTGTATGGAATTCTCAAAACTAGGATATCAAATTGGTTTTGAACCAAAAGCACAGGTTATTCATCTCATGGGAAAAAGTGGTGCACCAAAAAATCGAATGATGATTGACAATCATAAAACTTTTATGAATTTATATTATAGTTCTTTTGAACAAAAATTAATTAAATTCATTAATAAACTCCTATAACTTCCATGCAAGTTTCTGTTATCATTCCAACTTATAATGGAAAAAATAAAATCTTGAATATCATTCAAGCACTTGAAAAACAAAGCTTTCAAGATTTTGAAACAATTATTATGATTGATGGTTCTCCTGATAATACTGAAAAAGTTATTGATAACTATTCACATTCATTAAAAAAACTTCAAGTAATTAATCAAGTAAACCAAGGGCGAGGAAAAGTCAGAAATGATGGTGTAAAATATTCAACAGGTGAATTATTAATTTTCTTTGATGATGATATGCGTCCACTTCCAAACTGCATAGAAAAACATATTCATTTTTATAAGCAACACTCTAATAGCGTTATCGTAGGCGGTTTGGGAGAAGATATCAACATTATGAATTCTGATATCCAAAAATATAAAGCTGTGTTAAGTCAACAGTGGACAATAGATCTACAAAAATGGAAAGAACCATTAGTCAAAAATAATTTATTTGTAACAGCAGCAAACCTTGCAATCTCTAAGAATACTTTTAATTCATTAGAAGGATTTGATTCTCGTTTAAATGATTGTGAAGATTGGGACTTAGGAGTTCGTGCTTTTAAAGAAAATATTTCCATTTACTATTATCATGAAGCTTTTGCATGGCATGATGATTTTATTACATGTAAATCTTATATAAAACGTCAGAAAGAATATAAAAAATTTCACCAAAAACTTCTAAAGCTAAAACCAGAACTATATAAAGAGTATAGTGAACGCACATCTACACAACCAACAGGAATAAAAAAGCTTGTCTTTCAATTATTTAAAAACAATTTTTGGGTTTGGAGTATTGATCATTTTAATTGGTTAAAAATCTTACCAAAGCCAATTAGGTATAAAATTTATGATTTAGTAATTACTAGTCACTTTTTGTAGAAACTCTCTTAAAAATTCCTTCAATTTTATTTTATTAGTCCACTACATTTTGTTTTTTTGTCTGTTCAAACAAAAGTAGGTTTTAATCTAAAATTTTTATTAGACCTCATTCCTTATGAAAAAATTTGCATTAATTGGAGCAGCAGGATACATTGCTCCTCGACACATGAAAGCAATAAAAGACACCAACAATGATTTGGTAGCTGCTTTAGACACCTTTGACTCTGTGGGAATTATTGATAGTTACTTTCCTAATGCAGATTTTTTCACAGAATTTGAGCGTTTTGATCGTCACTTAGATAAATTGAATCGCGAAGGAACACCTACAGATTATGTTTCTATTTGTACTCCTAATTATTTACATGATGCACATATTCGCTTTGGCTTACGTCAAGGAAGTGATGTAATTTGTGAAAAACCATTAGTGTTAAACCCGTGGAATGTAGAAGCTCTTCAAGAAATTGAAAAAGAAACAGGGAATAGAGTTTGGAACATTCTTCAATTGCGTTACCATCAAAGTATCATTGATTTAAAAAAACAAATTGAAGAAGGACCAAAGGATAAAATTTATGATGTTGACTTAACATACCTTACTTCAAGAGGACATTGGTACTATACTTCTTGGAAAGGTGACTTATCAAAATCTGGTGGTATTGCTACTAATATCGGAGTTCATTTTTATGATATGCTTACTTGGGTTTTTGGTGAAGTCAAAGAAAACATAGTACATGTTCATACACATGACCGTGCTTCTGGTTTCCTACAGTTAGAAAAAGCAAGAGTTCGTTGGTTTTTAAGTATTAATTATGACCTAATTCCTGACGAAATTAAAGCAAAAGGAATGCGTACTTATCGTTCTATTCAAATGGAAGGAAAAGAAATTGAATTTAGTGGTGGCTTTACTGATTTACATACAATATGTTATGATAATATTTTGAATGGAAATGGTTATGGATTAGAAGAAGCTAAAACAGCTATCGAAATTGTCCATGATATTCGTAATAAAGAGGCTACTGGATTAGTGGGAGAATATCATCCATTAGCAAAACATCCACTAGCAAAGCATCCATTCTCAACAAAATAATAATCTTTTACTTTATATTTGACCATGTCAAAAAACTTTACTCCTATTAAAGAACAGATGGTTTCTATTGTCGCTCCAATGTTTAATGAAGAAGACAATTTAGAAACTACATTACTTGAGGTAAAAAAAGAATTAGCTTCTCATGATATTTCTAACTATGAAATCGTTTTTGTAAATGATGGTAGTAGTGATAATACTTGGAGTAAAGCAAAAGCATTAGCTACTAATGAAGATAAATTACGTGTTGTTGGATATCCAGTAAATCAAGGGAGAGGAAAAGCAATTCGTACAGGAATTGATGCTGCTGAAGGCGATATCATTGTTACTATTGATTTTGACTTAACTTATGATGCTGCACACATTGGTAGAATGTTAAAAACATTAGAAGAAAATCCAACTACTGATGTTGTATTGGCTTCTTGTTATATGCCTGGAGGAAAAACAATCGGTGTAGCTCCATTTCGTTTATTTGTTTCTAAAATGGCAAACCTTCTTTATCGCTATGCCTATAGTCCACAAGTATATACTTCGACATGTGTTGTAAGAGCTTACCGTTCTTATGCTGTAAAAGGGTTGGAATTGAACTCAGATGGTAAAGAAATTCACTTAGAAGTATTATCAAAAGTTCTAGCGAACGGATTTAAAATTAAAGAAATCCCTGGTACATTAACAAGAAGAGATGGTGAAGCCAAAGGAAATAGAAAAACATTTAAGTTTCGTTCTCAATCCATTGCTCACATCATATACTTCGTTCAGGAGAAACCATTTGCTATTTTTGGACTTTTAGGATTACTTTTGGCAATACTAGGATTCTTATCAACATCAATTCTTTTTTATACTCGTTTTGCTGACAATTCTGTTTTCAATAATACTATCTTGTCAAGGTTAGTCTCTCCCAATTTTATCATCATCTTATTCATGTCTGGATTACAAATGATGGGTATTGGATTTCTAGGAATTCAGAATAATATTTTGAAGAAAGAACTCTTCAAAATTCAGCGAATGATTAATGAAAAATAAAAAGTAAACCTTATGAGTCCAAAACTCAAAACAGCAATCAAAATAGGTTTTAGTGTCCTTATTTTGGTTATGTTGTTTTTTTTTCTTGATTTCAAAAAGGTCAACTACGAGAATATTTCAATCACTCCTATACAAGGAGTAATTATATTTCTATTGGTAGTAGCTACTTTTGCTATTCGTGCTTGGCGTTGGCAGTTGATTATCAATGAAAAAATAGAATCTTCTAAAAACAAACTCAGTTTTCCATTTGCGGTGAAGTTTCTGCTTGTTGGTACAACCTTAAACATTGTAATGCCAGCAGGTAGTGGAGATATTGCTAAAAGTTATTTTGCCTACAAAGAAGCAGGAAATAAAGAACAAATGTTTATTGCCAGCATTTATGATAAGCTAGTAGCAATTGCCAGCATGTTTTTTTTATCTATTTATGCCTATTATTATACTCAAAACATTTGGATTTTAATTGCTGGTGTTATCTCATGCATTCCATGGGGATTAGTACATCTTCTTCCTTCATTTTCAAAAGTAAAAATGATTAATAAAGGAATCCAAGCTATTAACAATAGAGTTAAAAAAGTTGACTTAATCACCTTTCTTTCTGGTTTCACATTCTCTGTACCAACAATCATAAGCTCATTCATTTTATCAATAATTGGATGGATGATCACTTATATTTTGTTATTTTATTGTTTCTTTATTACGGGATTAATAAATATTTCTTTAAATGATGTTATAGGATATAGCCCTATACTAACACTTGCTAGGTTATTCCCTTTAACATTTAATGGAATTGGTAGTGATGAAGCACTTATCACATATTTGTTTAAGGGTTACAACACTCAATTAATATTATTAGGTAGTATCATATATCGCATTATTTTAATATTTATTCCTGCATTAATTGGATTATTCTTCATTAATAAAAAATCAAAATGACACAAAAACAAGAGTATATTCCACTTCCTAAAGTTTTTCAATTATTAGAAAAATATGACTTTTTGTTTTTCTGGCTTAGATGGTTTTATCCTCAAGCTAAAGGAGTCAATCCTGCTCATTTACTCTTTCAATTTATCCCTCAAAAAATATTCAGAACAAACGGTAATGTACCATGGCCTGTTCATAAGACATCATTAGTATTACATCACAAAAACATTCAAACAGGAAACAACTCTCCTATTGGTATTAATATTGGGTGTTATATTCAAGGAAAAGGAGGTATAAAAGTAGGTAATAATGTACGACTTGGGCCACATGTAGGTCTTATTAGTGCTAATCATGCTCCTGAAGATTATGATCTATGGATAAAAGTAAAACCTATTGAAATTGGAAACAATGTTTGGATAGGAATGAATTCGGTAGTCATGCCAGGAGTGTCAATTGGAGACAATGTAATTATAGGAGCCAACTCTACTGTAAATAAAGATATTCCCTCAAATTCTATTGCGGTAGGAAATCCTTGTAGAGTTATCAAAGAAAAAGAAGCATATAAAGGTAAAACATATGAATAAAGTAATACACTTATTCGTTCTTATTATTTCGCTCTTGCCTTTCTATCTTCTTCACAAGAATATATGCCCATCCTATAATAAAACACCCTACAATTATTGACATTGAAGCAAAACCAAGTACTTCTCCTATTTCAGAAAAATCTTTTAAAAAACAGCTTAATCCTAATAAAAACCAACATACAGAAGCAACAACAGTAGTTATTGAATAAACAATATTCATTATATTTTTTATTTTCATGTTTTACAGAGTTAAGAATAAATTTAATGTCAATTTAATAAAATTTACTCATCAGATAATCACAAGGATATTGAAAAATCTAAAACTTTTTTCTAGGTGCAAATGAGGAAGTATTTCTTTTTTGTAATATATTTAATTTTATTTTTCACACAATAAAGCATTGATTTACCATCTTTCCTAAATTTTGAGATAGGACATGAATTTAATAAAAATAAAAATAGAAAACTGCTCTATTAGTATTCTCTCTATTAATGAGGTCAAATATGTTTTTCAAACTATTTTTACCACAATTGGGGTTTCTTGGCATTTTGTATCAGAGAATAGCCCTGAACATACTCATATTTATTATGGAAATGAATCAGAGCAAAGTGCAGATTTAATAATCAGAAAGATAACATCTGATGTGCAAATAGATATTTCCAAAGTTAAAATACTAGAACAACTTAATACAAAGTTTCTATCTTTTGATGGGAATGAAAAAATTTTTGAGTTTGATAACAATGTACCATCTACTATATTAAATGACATCATTTATACTACATTTTTCCTTTTAACAGGTATTAGTGAGAAAGGTATAGGAAGAGACAAATGGGATCGTCATAATATTGAAGAAGTTTTTTTGTACAAAAAAGATCTATTACATACTCCTATTATTGAACAATATGCACTTTTAATAAAGTCTATTTTTAAAAATCAATTTACTTTTCTTCCTAAATGGCCTGAAAATAAAAAAATTGCTATTGGTCTTTCTCATGACACAGATTATCCTGAAATGATCAAGCCAATTGAAGCTCTTAGATATATTGTTCAATATAAAAGTCTCAACCTAAAAAAAATCACGCAAATACTGACAGGAAAAGAGAGTTTTTGGAAATTTGATGATTGGATGAGTATAGAAAAAAGCTATAAAACAACATCAGCATTTTATGTTTGTCCATATAAAGGAAACCTTATAAGATACTTTTTTACAGCTCCTGATACATTTTATCAAATCAATACTAAAAAGTTTAAAAAAGCAGCAAAAGATTTACACGAAAACGGTTGGGAAGTTGGATTACATAGTAGTTTCTTTGCATACAAATCTGTAGATTCATTTCAATGGGAGAAAGATAAATTAGAAGAGGTTTTTAATATTCCAATACTAGGAAATAGACACCACTATTGGCATTTGAACCAAGCTAATCCAACAGAGACAGTTGCTATCCATCAAGAAATTGGTCTAATGTATGATTCTTCCTTTGGTTTTGAAAAACATTCAGGGTTTAGACTTTCTATTTGTTCACCTTTGCATTTGTTTGATCCAGAGAATCAACAAAGCTTTAATATTTTACAAATTCCGCCTACATTAATGGACGATCACCTATTTGGTCATGCTAAAAATGCTAGGTTTAATAATTATCAAGAACATATTGATCATTTAGTTGATATAATATATGAATATGAAGGGGTATTTGTTGCTGACTTCCATGTAAGAGTATTAAATGAAACATTCTTTCCCAACTGGGGAGAAGCATACAAATACTTACTACAAAAACTAACAGAAAAAAATGATTTCTATAGTGCTACGCCTCTAGAGATTGCAAAACACTGGAAAAAACGAGAAGACCAAATAAAAAACAACTCAATCGATGAAATTAGTTATACTGACAAATAATAACAGTAATTATGGAAAACAAACTATTTCTCATTTTCATAAGGCTGGAATTTCTATAGAAGCTATTGTTGCAATAAAACAACCATTAAGCTACAAAGTCAAACTATTTAATTTTATAAAAAGAAGAGTTGGCTTTTTGCAAGCTATTATTTTTTCTATTAAAGAAATTTTGAGTAAAGATCCATTAGAGATCAAGGATTTCAATTATAATTTGTACACAAAATCGGTAGTATTTACCAATGGAACAAACACAAAAGAAACAGAAAACGCATTAAAAAAATTACAACCTGACATTATATTCTTAGCACAAACAGGTATTGTGCGAAAAAATATTTTATCAATTCCAAAAATTGGAGTATTAAACTCTCATCCAGGAATTTTACCAGAATACAGAGGTATTGATTGCTATAAATGGGCAATTTTAAACAATGAGTACGATAAAATAGGAAACACACTACATTGGGTAGACACAAAAGTTGATACAGGAAATATTATTGCAAAAGAAAGACTTGATATTCAACAACAAGAAACACTTTCTAATATTGGAGCAAGTTTATCCTTGCTAGGAATTGATTTGGCTACAAAAAAATTAATAGAGTTTGCAAATGATAAAATTGACTCAGGAACTAATCAATTAAAAGAAGAAGGAAAACAGTATTACAAAATGTCTCTTCAAGATGAAAAGAAAATAGAACAACTTTTTCAAAGTATAAGAAAATAATGTCAGTTATAAGTAGGTGAAGTAGTTAATAAATTGATGATATCATAAATTATTTCAAAAAAGCATATCACACCTCACTCGCTTATAATACATACTCAAACTGTCATGAAAAAAATCATTAAATCAATTGATTATTTAGTCATCATTTTATTTTTCTCTAGTATTCTAATAGGCTTATTTATTTCATTAAATGGTAAACCATATGTTTTCCACCCTGATGAAATTTTTATTTTAAAAAGACCATTTAAAAGAGTTCTAGAATATACTCAATTAGACTTTAGTTCTAAATTCAGTTTATATGATTTCTTTTTACTTATTTGGTTTGGCATCTACTTTATAATTGGTAAAGTATTAAACTTTTTCACATCATTCACAGATTTTAAAGAACAGATTATCCTAGAAAAATTTCACATTATTTATTGGGGTAGGGTTTTATCTGTTCTATTTATAGCATTGGCTAACAGCACTATTTTTATATTTATAAAGCATCTTTTTACAACAAAAAAAATATTAATCTTTAGCATTTTCATATTAATTTTTAACCCTGTGTTAATATCAAGTGTGTATTGGGTTAAATATGATGCTTTAATGTTTTTGTGTATGTCTATTATACTTCCTTTAACAGGTTTGTACATATATAATTCCAAATACCATCTCAGAACATTAATTTATTTCTTATGTTTTATCACATTATCTGTAAGAATTGAAATCGTTTTATTTATTATTATTTTCTCTATTTATGATTTTGTATCATTACGAAAAATAGGACAAGTATTCTTTACTCCTAGTTTATTTAAAATACTTGGTATTGGCATTTTTATTTATTCTGTTTTCACCTTACATCCAATTAGTTTTATTTATAACAAACTAGATTTACAAGGGAGTAATTTATTAGCTAATAAAAGTTATGATGGTGCTATTTCTACACGATTATTGAACAATATATTAAATAATCCATTTGGCACCTTACCAACATTAGCATATTATTTAAAAGCTATTATACTATTAATAGGCCCATTTTTCTTATATTTCTTCTTTCAAGGAATTATCAAAAACTTTTCAAAAAGTGTAGTATTCATATTACATATATTAGGTTTCCTATCAATAATTACTATTTTCAATCATAAATCTGTCCACTACATACTAAATTTTGTTCTTCTTTTTTTATTGATTCCTTTTTTCCAACTGGCTCAAAAAGAAAATAAATTTCAAACTAGAATATTCTTTATTCAACTCATTTATACACTAACAATCAGTATCCCTTTTCTTATTATAAATGATATTAAAAAAGATCCTAGATTTGAGGCTAGAGATTATGTAATACAAAATACATCACAACAAGATTTAGTTGCAATCGAAACAATCTCTATGCATGGTTACCATCCACTGATAGAAGAAGAACCTACAGTTTTTAAGAAAAAAGCAGAATTATATGAAAGCATCAATAACACTCCTAATGTTGGTTATAGATTACGTAGTGAATCTAATAATCAACATAAAAATCATAGAAGGATTTTAGATGTTTTTAGCACAAATTATCTATCCAAAAATATTAATGAGTCTAATGATTTCATCAATACATTTGATACTTTACACCTATTCCAAAAGTCTCCAAAATATTTTATTACTTATCGAAATAATAATTCTAAGTTCTATCAATATATTAAAAAACATTATACATTAGAAAAGGAATTCACTCCATATTCATTCATGGATATTCGTTGCAATTTATTATATAGTTACAAACCATCTATATTTATCTTTAGAAAAAATGAAAATTAAAGTAACTTATATAATTTCTAACATCGACAAGGCTCTTGCTTTTGAATGGGCGGCATTACATCTAGATAAAACTAAAATTGAAATTAGTTTTATTTTGTTGAACCCAGAAAAAAGTTATTTGCAAGAGTTTTTGGAAAAGAATAATATTCCTGTTCTGCATATCCCCTACCATGGGAAAAAAGATTTGATGAAAAGTATTCGAAAAACACGTACTTTTCTAAAAACAAATCAAACAGAAGTTGTTCACACACATCTTTTTGATGCAAATGTAGTGGGACTTACTGCTGCAAAATTGGTAGGTATCAAAAAAAGAATTCATACCCGTCATCACAGCTCATTACATCATATGTATTTTCCTAGAGCGGTATATTATGACAAGTACATCAATCGGTTATCTACAAATATTGTCGCAATTACAGAAAAGGTACAGACTATCTTATTAGATTGGGAAAAAACACCAGCTAATAAAGTTGAAATTATTCATCATGGTTTTGATTTAAATTTATTTCAAAATCCACAGGAAGAAATTATTACTGGTCTTAAGGAAAAGTATAACATTGATAACCAATCTCCTATTTTTGGAGTAATTGCTCGCTATACACATTGGAAAGGTATTCAGTACATTATTCCTGCTTTTAAAAAGTTCTTAAATTCTTATCCAAGTGCTCATTTGATATTAGCAAATGCACAAGGAGATTTTGAGAAAGAAATCAAAGATTTACTAAAAGATATTCCTAAGGAAAATTATACTGAAATCAAGTTTGAGACGGAAATTGCTTCATTATATCGTCTTTTCGATTTCTATATCCATACTCCTATTGATGACCATTCAGAAGCATTTGGACAGACTTATATAGAATCATTAGCTAGTGAAGTTCCTTCTATTTTTTCATTATCAGGTGTTGCCTCAGAGTTTATTGAGCATGAAAAAAATGCTTTAGTTGTGAAGCATCAAAATAGTGAAGACCTATATGATAAAATGATTCAACTAGTAGAAAACAAAAACTTACAAGAAGCTTTAATTATGAATGGGAAAAAGAGTAGTGAATCTTTTGCTTTAGCTCCATTTATGGAAAAGCTTACAAACTTATACTTACGCTAAGATATGATAGAAAATGGACTTGTATCTGTTATTATTCCTTGTTACAATGCTGAGAAATTCATAAAGGAAACTATTCAAAGTGTTTTGAACCAAAGTTATTCTCAATTTGAGTTAATTATTGTTAATGATGGATCAAAAGATAATAGTGAAAAAGAAATTCTAACTTTTGATGACCCTCGTATTCAATACATTAGTAAAGAAAATGGTGGTGTTTCAAAAGCAAGAAATATAGGAATAGAAAAAGCAAAAGGAGAGTTTTTAGCTTTCTTGGATGCTGATGATATTTTTGAAAAAGATAATTTAAAAAAGAAAATCGAATTCTTAAAGACAAATAAAGATATTGGTTTAGTACATTCTTTAGAACAAAAGTTTGATCACGAAACAAGAAAAAACCTTGTAGTAACAGAAGGTAAAGAAGGAAATGTTCTCAACCTATTATTAGAAATGAGTTGTACTGTTATTCACAGTCCTGCTAGCATTCTAATGAGAAACTCTTTACTTCAAAAAATTGGCGGGTTTGATGAAAACCTTTCTACTTCTGCAGATTGGGAATTTTGGGTTCGTGTTGCTTCAAAAACAGAAATTGGTTTGATTAAAGAACCATTGATTAAATATCGTATTCATCCAGATCAAATGCATTTAAATGTAGAGCGTATGGAAAGTGATATGCACTATGCCTTTAATAAAAGTAAGAATAGTAATGTATTTATGGACGAAAAACATTACAAATATTGTTATTCAAAACTCTGTTTAATACTATCTGCTTCTTATATTGGGGATAGTAAACAGTATTTTAAAGGACTTAAATTTTTAATAAAGTCATTAACAACAAACCCTGTACATCTAAAGAAAAGATTTTTCAAATAAGAATATGTGTGGAATTACTGGCTTTTTAAGTGCTTCTAAAGAACAGAAAGAATTAGAAAAAATGACTAATTGTATTGTTCATCGTGGACCTAATGCAAGTGGTTTTTTTTTCGAAGACAATCAAAATATAGGGTTAGGTCATAGAAGGTTAAGTATCTTAGATTTATCAGATTCAGCAAACCAACCACTATATTCTGAATGTAATCGCTTTATAATTGCTTATAATGGTGAAGTTTACAACTTTAATGAAATTAAAGCAGAAATTTTAAAAGAGAAAAATGTAAGTTTTCAAACAACTTCAGATACAGAAGTGATTTTAGAAGCTTTTGCTTTGTGGGGAGAAAAGTTTGTATCCAAACTAAATGGAATGTTTGCGATTTCTATTTGGGACAAACAAGAGGAAGTCTTATATATTTTTAGAGATCGTATCGGAATTAAACCCATCTTTTATTATTTGAGTGATAATGAATTTGTTTTTGGTTCTGAACTTAAGTCAATCAAAAGTGTTTTTTCTTCTCTCTCAATCAATCAAGAAGCAATTGCTTCTTTCCTCCACTTAGGCTACATTCCTGTTCCTCAAACAATCTACAATAATGTTCATAAATTTCCTTCTGGAAGTTATGCCAAAGTAAAACTAATGAATGGTAACATTCAGTTAGACATAAAAAAATACTGGAAACTAGAAGATAAAATTCAAGCACATAGTATTAGTGATGAGAAACAAGCTTTTCAATCACTAAATAATTTAATTGAGAGTTCTGTTAAATCACGTATGATTAGTGATGTTCCATTTGGAACATTTTTGAGTGGAGGAATTGACTCTTCTCTAGTGACTGCGACTGCTTCACAATTTACTGAAAAACCTTTAAATACATTTAGTATTGGTTTTGAAGAGAACACACATGATGAAAGTCAATATGCTAAACAAATTGCCCAAAAATTAGGTACAAACCATCATGAATTTATTCTTTCAGAGAAAAAGGCTTTACCTCTTTTCGAAAGTATTTTAGAGAGTTATGATGAGCCTTATGCTGACTCTTCTGCCATCCCTACAATGTTAGTATCCTCTTTGGCAAAGCAAGAAGTCACCATGATTTTGACAGGTGATGGAGGTGATGAATTATTCCATGGATATGGAATGTATGACTGGGCTGAACGATTAGAAAAACCTTTTATTAGTCCACTAAAAAATACAATTGGTTGGGGGTTACAAACATTTGGAAATCAACGAATGAAACGTGCTGGACAAGTTTTCAGTAAATCAAAGCATGAAAACATTCACAATCATATCTTCTCACAAGAACAATACTTATTCTCTAACAAAGAACTATCATCATTACTAAAGAAACCTATTTCATTCTTCAATTATACAGAGGAAGAAAAACTTCATAGAAAATTATCTTCTGCAGAATCACAAGCACTATTTGATCTCAACTATTATCTACAAGATGATTTGTTAGTAAAAGTTGATCGTGCTTCTATGAAATATAGTTTGGAATGTAGAGTTCCTTTATTAGATTACAGGATTATTGAATTAGCCCTCAATATCCACCCAAACTTGAAAAAAAAAGGAGCAGTTAGGAAGTATTTGTTACAAGAAGTATTATTTTCCAAATTGCCTAGATCGTTATTTGAAAGAGAAAAAAGAGGCTTTTCAATCCCATTGGCAAAATGGTTAAAAAGTGATTTAGCTTATCTAATTGATAATTATCTGAATACCAATATCATTGAAGAATTTGGTATTTTAGAAAATAAACAAGTGCAACAATTAGTGAAACGCTTTAGAAATGGAGAAGATTTCTTATACAATCGCATATGGGTTATGCTACTTCTTCACAAATGGTTAAAAGAGAATAAATAGTTATGGCAATCAATACAATTTTTATTTCTTATGATGGAATGACTGATCCACTAGGACAGTCTCAAGTAATTCCTTACCTAAAAGGATTATCTGAAAATGGTTATAAAGTGACTTTACTAAGTTGTGAAAAACCTGAAAAATATCAAGAAAATAAAAATACAATTGCTAGTCTTTTAGAAAAATGTGGTATTGATTGGCAACCTGTAGTTTATCACAAGTCCCCTCCTGTCCTCTCTACCATATATGATATTTACCAAATCAATAAAAATGCAATAGCATTACACAAAGAAAGAGATTTTAAGATTGCTCATTGTCGTAGTTATATTCCAGCAATCATAGGCTTAGGGCTGAAAAAGAAGTTTGATATCAAAATGATTTTTGATATGCGTGGTTTTTGGGCAGATGAACGTATTGATGGCAATATTTGGAATCTTAAAAACCCTGTTTTTGGAAGAATCTATAAATACTTTAAAAAGAAAGAAAAAGAACTATTGAGAGAGGCAGATTATACTGTTTCATTAACCGAGAATGCCAAGAAAGAAATTCACACTTGGAAAGAAGTGACAAATAACCCAATTCCAATAGAAGTAATTCCTTGTTGTGCTGACCTCAATCACTTTTCTATTGATAACATTCAAGAAACGAGCCGTCAACAATTTCAAAAACAATTGGGTTTATCTGATGATGATTTTGTAATAAGTTACCTTGGATCTGTAGGAACTTGGTATATGTTGGACGAAATGCTTGATTTCTTTATTGAACTCAAGGTCAAATACCAAAACGCTAAATTTTTGTTTATTAGCAATGAACCTAGAGAGTTTATTGAGGGAAATGCCAAATCAAAAAATATAGATTTAGCTGATATCAAAATTATTCAAGGAAAACGACAAGATGTTCCTACCTTGATTAGTTTAAGTAGTGTAAGTATCTTCTTTATCAAGCCTCTATTCTCAAAGAAGGCTTCCTCTCCAACCAAACAAGGCGAACTCATGGCCATGGGAATACCAGTTATTGCAAATACTAATGTTGGGGATACAGACTTCATTATTGAAAATAGCCAATCAGGTATTTTGGTAAAAGATTTTGAAAAATCAGCTTATCAAACAATCATTAGTCAATTAGATACATACTTAGAGAATATTGATATTTCTCATTTACAAAAAGAAGCATATACTTACTATTCTTTAGAAAAAGGTATTCAAAAATACACTGACATTTACAAACACATACTCAACTAACACTATGAAAAGACTATTATTCATTCTTTTTTCATTATCAATAAACCTACTCTCCTTTTCACAGCAAATCAATCCTGATGATGTATTCATTTCTGATAATGTTTGTAAAGGAGAAAATATTGTAGTCGAAAATAATAGTCGCATACAAGCTGAATATGAATGGGATTTTTGTGCAAATGTTCTTCAAGGTGATTCACTTTCTTTTGAAGAAAACTTAATTGATGTTCCTGATAATTTGTATTTAGGTAGCAATTATTTCGAGCATAATGATACTACTTACGGTTTATATACAGGTTATAATGATAATCAACTAATCACAATTACTTTCGATTCCACACTTAACCCCATTTCATCAACCTCAAATACAATTATAACAGGTATTAAAACATCTTTGGAGACTGTTTATGAAAATGGTCGTTGGTATGGAATTACACATAGTACTGATAGAAGACAACTTCAATTATTAGACTTTGGGCAAAACTTAGAAAACCTTAGTAACCCTACTGGTAGGATACTGAGGGGAAATATTGGAGATGGAGGAGTACTTTCTGGTATGGATATTATGAAATATCAAGATTCTACTTTTGTATTCATTACTAATTTTGCCAATGGTTTACTAAATATTATTAATTTAGGAGAAACTATTGATGATGACGAAATCTCATCGGTCAAAGAGTATAATATTAGTTCTTTTATATCTGGTACTTATCATGCAGAAGTATTTCAACATCAAGGAAAGTTATTCCTTGCTGCCATGAATTTATCTCAAAAATTAGTAATCTTAGAATTTGGAAACTCTTTTAATAATGACCCTAGCCTAAAATATGATGTTAACCTACAACCATTTACTCAAGGATTACAAACAAGAAGTTTTGAAATAGTAGAAGAATTTGGAGAACTATATGCACTCATTACAACCAATACAACAGTACATCGTGTAAAATTTGTAAATGATTTCTCAACTGATGGTGAACTACAAACAGAACATACTAGACTTCTAAATTTCTCAACAGCAGGTACATTATTTAATCTCTCTGCTGTCAAAAAAAATGGAAATTGGAATCTTTTTATGATTGATACAGAAAAAGATCAATTGAATAACTTAAAAATTAATGGAGATTGTAATCCTACAAAGTATACATCTTCTTTAGCACAAGATTCAATAGTTTACTCCAATTTCGATCAACAATACATCTCCTTGAAAGTGACAGATACTAATGGGCTGACTAGTTATGTCAATGATACAGTATCATTCTCTTCCGATTCTATTTCTAATATTGGTTTAATGCAAGAGGGGAATTGTCTTGATACTCCTATTTCTTTATCTACTAACTCAAATAAAGAAATTATAAGTTGGTATTGGACTTTTGATGAAAACAATAATTCTACCTCTGCAAATCCAAACTATCAATTTCCTAAAACAGATACATTCTTAGTCACATTAACAACTATTGATGAAACAAACTGTAAAAGTACAAATACATTTGATGTTCCTATTTATAACATTCCTGAAGTTAGCTTTTTACTTCCTGATGCACCTTGCTTAAATCAAGAAACTAATTTACAAAATACAACTTCTACCTTAGGTGATAATATCATTTCTTGGGAATGGAAAAAAGATGGAGAAGTATTTTCTGTAGAACAGAATCCTTTAATCCAATTTACAGAATTAGGAAATTTTGATATTCAACTAAAAGCATCCATTGATGGGTGTGCAGATAGCTTACAGCAAAATATTGAAATTAATTTAGAGGGAGCAATTGTTGATTTTGAATTCAATAATACTTGTTTTGGAGATACCAATAAATTTCAAAATACTTCTGTAGATGAAGAAATAATTGATTATTCATGGAATTTTGGAGATGAAACAACAAGTTCTCTAGAAAACCCAATCCATAAATACAATCTTACAGGAACTTATACAGTATCTCTTGAAGCAACAACATCTAATGGATGTATTTCCTCAAAAGTCCAAGAAGTTCAGGTATATAATTTACCTATAGCTGATTTTACAAATTCTGCCAGTTGTAGCGAACAATCCACTGTATTTACAAATACTTCTACTTCTATTGATGGTGAAATCACACAATATTTATGGGATATTGAAGACCAAAACTATAATACAACAAATGTATTGTACACATTTGAAAATATCTCATCAAATAATGTTTTGCTCAAAATAGAATCAGAGTTTGGCTGTACTGACTCTATTCAAAAGACAATTAATACTCTACAATCTCCAATAGCAGATTTTAACTTTAGAGATGTTTGTATCTCAAATGGTTTCCCAACTAATTCTAATTTATTTGACAATCAATCAATAGCTGCAGATTCTATCACCCAATACTATTGGTTAATTGGTGATGATACATTAAAAGGAAATAACCCTTCCTTTACTGAAAATATCATTATTGATGAAAACTATGATATAACTTTAGTTATAGAAGATAGAAATAATTGTACTGACACAATAAATAAAGAAACTGTATATCAATCTTGTTATAGTGATATTTTTATTTCAGAAACTGTATGTAGGGGAGAAAACATTGTTGTTCAAAGCAACTCTTATGAAGGAATTAACTATGAATGGGATTTTTGTGCAAATGTCCTTGGAGGAGACTCTTCTTCATTCCAAGAAAATCTAACTGATGTTCCTGACAATCTATACTTGGGTAGTAATTACTTTGAACATAACGGAACTACCTATGGTTTGTATACAGGTTATAATGAAGATCAACTAATCACAATTACTTTTGACTCCACACTTAATCCTATTTCATCAACATCAAATACAATCATAACAGGTATCAAAACATCTTTGGAAACTATTTATGAAAACGATCGTTGGTATGGAATTACACATAGTACAGATAGAAAACAATTACAATTATTAGACTTTGGACAAAACCTAGAAAACCTTAGTAATCCTACTAGTAGGATATTGAGAGGAAACACTGGAGATGGAGGTGCTGTTTCTAGTATGGATATTATAAAGTATAAAGATTCTACTTTTGTACTTATCACCAATTTCGCTAATGGTTTACTAAATATCATCAACCTAGGAGAAACAATTGATGATGATGAAATCCCATCAGTTAGAGAATACAATATTAGTTCTTTTATCTCTGGTACTTATCATGCAGAAGTCTTTCAACATCAAGGAAAACTATTTCTTGCTGCTATGAACTTATCTCAAAAGATAGTAATTCTGGAATTTGGAACTTCTTTTAGGAATACTCCAATACTAAAGTATGATATCGATTTACAACCTTTCACACAAGGGTTACAAACAAGAAGTTTTGAGATTATTGAAGAATTTGGACAGATTTATACACTTATTACCACTAATACAACAGTAGAGCGTGTAAAATTTGCAAATGATTTTTCAACTGATAGTGAATTACAAATAGAACATACCAGACTTCTAAACTTCCCAACAGCAGGTACACTATTTAATCTTTCTGCTCTCAAAAAAGATGGAAATTGGAATCTTTTTATGATTGATACAGAAGCAAGTCAATTGAATAACTTAAAAATTAATGGGAATTGTACTCCTACAAAATTTACATCTTCTTTAACACAAGACTCAATACTATATTCTACTTTTGATCAGCAACAATATATTTCATTAAAGGCAACTGATGCTAATGGATTAATTAGCTACATTAATGATACAGTCTCATTTTCTTCTGATTCTATTACTAATATTAATCTTATTCAAGAAGGAAATTGTGTTGATGCACTCACTTCTTTATCTACTGATTCAAAAAAAGAAATTACTAGTTGGTATTGGACTTTTGATGAAAATAATAACTCTAATTCTGAAAATCCGAGCTATCAATTCCCTGAAGCAGATACATTTTCAATCACATTAACAACCATTGATGAGGCAAATTGTAAAAGTACAAATATATTTGATGTTCCTATTTACAACACTCCACAAATTGAATTTTCACTTCCTAATACACCCTGTTTGAATCAGGAAGTTAACTTACAAAATACAAGTAGCTTACTTGATAGTAATATTGTTTCTTGGGAATGGAAACAAGATGGAGAGGTATTTTCTTCTGAACAAAATCCTTTAATTCAGTTTTCAGAACTAGGAAGTTTTGATATTCAACTAAAAGCATCCATAGATGGTTGTGCAGATAGTCTACAGCAAAATATTGAAATCAATTTAGAAGGAGCTGTTGTTGATTTTGTATTTAATAATGAATGTTTAGGAGATACCAACAGATTCCAGAACACATCTGTAGGCGAAGAAATAATAGATTATTCATGGAATTTTGGAGATGAAACAATAAGTTCTTTAGAAAATCCTATTCATAAATATGAAACTCCTGATTCCTATACAATATCTCTTGAAGTGACAACATCTAATGGATGTATTTCATCAAAAATTCAAGAAGTTCAAATATATAATCTACCTGTAGCTGATTTCACAAATGCAATTAGTTGTAGTGAACAACTTACCAATTTCACAAATACTTCCACTTCTATAGATGGTGAAGTGACACAATATACATGGATCATTGAAGATCAAAGCTATAATACACCAAATCCACAATATATATTTGAAAACCTCTCTTCAAATAATATTTTGCTTAAAGTAGAATCAGAGTTTGGATGTGTTGACTCTACTCAAAAAACGATCAATACACTTAAGTCTCCAGTAGCAGACTTTAATTTCAAAGATGTTTGCGTTTCAAATGGATTTCCAAACACTCCTAACCTTTTCAATGATCAATCAACCGCTACTGATTCAATCATTCAATATTCATGGTTAGTTAATGACGATACATTAAAAGGAAATAACCCTTCCTTCCTTGAAAGCATCTTTATTGGTGAAAATTATGATGTAACATTAATTACAGAAGATCGAAATGGTTGTATTGATACAACTAGTAAAAATATTGTATACTTATCTTGTTATAGTGATGTCTTTATTTCAAATATAGTATGTAAAGGAGAAAATGTAATTGTTCAGGCTAATCCTTATGAAAATATCACTTATGAATGGGATTTTTGTGCAAATACAATAGAAAATAAAAATCCTCTTTTAGAAGAAAACTTAATTAATCTTCCCGAAAATATATACCTAGGTACCAGTTACTTTGAGCATAATGATACTACTTATGGTTTATATACAGGTTATAATGAAGATCAATTAATCACCATTACTTTTGATTCTATACTGAACCCTATTTCATCCACTTCCAGCACAATAATAACTGGTATTAAAACATCTTTAGAAACTGTCTATGAAAACGATAGTTGGTATGGAATTACACATAGTACAGATAGAAGACAACTACAACTATTAGATTTTGGACAAGATCTGGAAAACCTTAGTAATCCTACCGGAAGAATATTGAGAGGAAGTATTGGAGATGGTGGTCCTGTTTCTGGTATGGATATCATAAAATATCAAGATTCTACTTTTGTCTTTATTAGTAATTTCACAAATAATATATTGAATGTTGTGAACTTAGGAGAAACTATTGATGATGACAGTATTTCTTCAGTTATAGAATATAATGTTAGCCCTTTTATCTCTAGTATTTATCATGCAGAGGTATTTCAACATCAAGGAAAATTATTTTTTGCTGGAATGAATTTATCTCAAAAATTAGTAATTCTAGAATTTGGAACTTCTTTTAGAAATGCTCCTACACTCAAATACGATATTGACCTACAACCCTTTACATTTGGTTCACAAACAAGAAGCTTTGAAATTGTAGAAGAGTTTGGACAGCTTTATGCTCTCGTCACAACTAATACAACAGTACATCGCATTAAATTTGTAAATGATTTTTCAACCAATAGTGAATTAGAGACAGAACATACTAGACTACTAGATTTCACAACAGCAGATAAACTGTTCAATCTTTCAGCCATCAAAAGAAATGGAGACTGGAATCTGTTGATGATTGATACAGAAGAAAATCAATTAAATAAGTTAAAAATTAATGGTAATTGTAATCCCAACCAATACAAATCAGTTTTTGAACTAGATTCAGTAGCTTATTCAGATTTTGATCAACAATATATTTCCCTTAAAGCAACAGACGCTAATGGATTGACCACTTATGTTAATGAAATAGTATCATTCTCTTCTGATTCTGTACCTAATATTAACATGCCATTGTATTATTGTACAGATGTACCTGTTGATATTATCCCTAATGCTGATAAAGAAATTACGAGTTGGTATTGGAACATAGATAAGCTAAATGAGACATACACCACAGAAATTGCTTCTACAACATTACCTGGGTTGGATACCTTTGCTATCTCTCTAACTACTTTTGACATTGATGGATGTAAAAATACTATCTCAACTAATATTTCATCTTATGAAGCTCCTATAGCCAACTTTACCTTCCCAAACCTAACATGTACCAACCAACAGTTAAGTTTAAGTAATAGTAGTGAAAATAACATAGAAGGAGTTGTTGAATGGAATTGGTTAGTCAATGATACAATCTTCTCTACTGCAGAGGACACAATTATTTCTTATACAGATAATGGGACTTTTGATATCAAGCTTATTGCTTCAATCATTGGTTGTAGTGATACAACTACAAAAAATCTAAATATTATTCCAGGACCAAAAACAGATTTCAATGTCTCTGATGTTTGTCTAAATGAAGATCATGAATTTGAAAATACCACAACTGGAGAAAACATTATTAGTTATGCTTGGGACTTTGGAGACACAAATACGGATATTGAGGAAAACACAACTCACCAGTATGATACTTCAGGAACTTATACTGTTACCTTGACTGCTGAAAATGAATTGGGTTGTATTACTCCAATGAGCAAAGAAGTAATTACTCATCAATTACCTGAAGCCCAATTTGAGAATGGATTAAGTTGTAGTCAAGGAATTACAGAATTTTACAATCGATCTATTTCTCTTGATGGTGATATTATCAACTATGAGTGGACAATTAACAATCTTGATTACATAGAAGCAGATCCTGCTCACATTTTTGATGAAGGAGGAGATTTTAATACAAAACTAAAGATTACAACTGAATTTGGGTGTTTAGATTCTTTAAGCCAATTAATTACTGTCGCTGCTGCTCCTATTGCTAATTTCTTATTCAATGAAAATTGTCTAAATGATGTAAGTATATTCACAGATGCATCTACAGACTTTGTTCATGGTATTATGGAGAAAGAATGGAGTATTGATGGTGAAATTGTCAATAATATCAACAACCCTAGCTATACTTTTGAAGAGGCAGGAACTTATCCTATTTTATTAGAAGTGACGGCTGGTAGTGGTTGTAAAGACACAACATTAAAACAAATTACAATTGATCCATTACCTATTATTGACTTTACTTATAGCCCTGTATGTTTAGGAGATACTACTATATTTATTGATAACACTAGCTCTCCAACAGACACAATTGTAAGATATGAGTGGAATTTCTTTGGCTTGGGTCTTCAATATAATGACACAGCAAAAGTTGTTTATAACAATACAAATGAGCAGTCAACAAGACTGGTTGTAACTACTGCCAAGGGTTGTCAGCAAACATTAACAAAGACAATTGATGTTAATAAAAAACCAATTGCTTTATTTGATGTAAATGAGACATTTGGAGCTCCTCCATTTGAGCTCACAACAAATAACCAATCTTCTGAAGCTCAAAATTTCTATTGGTCTTTTGAAGATGTGAATAGTACAGAAACATCACCTACTCATACTTTTGATGAGTTGGGCAACTATGTAGTAAAACTAGTTGCAGAGAATGAACTGGGGTGTACAGACACTTTCTCTAGGGTCATTGAAGTAGTGGATTTATCACTTGATATTGTCTTACATTCTGTAGATGTATTGGAAAAAAATGGTGAATGGACGATTATTCTTGATGTGGAAAATAGAAGTAGTTTTACACTAAAAGATGCTGTTATTCAGATCGATTTGGGTGGTGAGTTTGTAATTTATGAAGTACTTAAAGAATTAGCTCCACTAGAAAGAGATAATTACTATCCATTGAATTTTACATTAGATGCAAATGATGCAAAGGGACTTGATTTTGTTTGTACAGAACTACAAACAAATGTTGAGAGTCTAGAAGAAAATAATCTATTGGACAATGAAAAGTGTATTAACCTAGAGGAAACTGACCTAAAGATTAATTCTATTTATCCAAACCCAACACAAGGAACATTCTCTGTGGAATACTTTGTACCAAGAACAGGTGTAGTACAATTATCTTTATACAATGTTCTAGGAGAGAATATTTTCTATTCAGAGATAGAAAAAGCAGAAGGGGCTCATCAAAATATTATTGATATCTCTACTTTGGCTGATGGAATCTATTTCTTAACTATGAGATACTCAGGCAAAGAAGTTACAAGAAAGATTACCAAACAGTAAAATCTTTATCCACCATCATTTTTTCGTATCTTTACAAAAGAAGAGAAGGAAATATTATGAAATTAGACGAAATTGATAAGCACATTCTAGTCAAATTGCAGGAAAATGCAAAGATTACCAATACACAATTGGCTAAGGAAGTGGGACTTTCTCCTGCTCCTACCTTAGAGCGTGTGAAAAAATTGGAACAATGTGGACTTATCAAAAACTATCATGCTGAGCTCAATACTGATATTCTGGGACTTGGTGTAGCTGTCTTTATTCAAGCATCTCTTTCAGGGTCTCATCGTACAATGATTAAGTCATTTATGGAAAAGATTGATGATATTCCTGAAATTGTAGAATGTCATCATGTAACAGGTTCTTCGGATTTTCTACTAAAAATTCTCACCAAAGACATTAATAGTTATAATGATTTAATTTTGGATAAATTAGTTGATATTGAAGAAATAGAAAATATGCAATCAATGGTCGTACTTTCCACACTAAAGGATTCAAAAGTACTTCCTGTCTAAACATATAAAAAGCCTCTGAAAATGATATTCAGGGGCTTTTTTATCTAATAACTCTTTATTAAGTTGATTATTAATTTTTTAATCAATTCCTCTTGTTCTGGAATACTTTGGGCAACAGCTAATGCCAAAGCAACCAATGTATTATCATTTATTTTTCTCTCTCTACCTTGTTTAAAACCAAAATTATTTTGCTCTAAAAACCACACAAAAATAAATGAACCTATTCTCTTATTTCCATCACTAAAAGCATATCCTTTAATAATGGAATATAATAGTTATGCTGCTTGTTCTTCAATTGTTGGATATGCTAATTCTCCAAAAACAGTTTGAGAGATACTTCCTAAAATCCCACTAAATGAGTCATCTTTTTCATTTCCAAATAATTCTGTTACTTCTCCTTTATCAATCAATTGTCTTTTAAAAATTTCTATCGCCTTTTTAACATCAGAATAATTTATGACATAAATAACCTCTTTATTTAAGTTATTGGTATTCAAATCATCAGAATCATATTTATTTAATAATTCAAAAGATTTAGAATAGATACTAACAATGTCTAAGAAACCATCAGTTAAGTTTTTTTGCTGTTGAAAAGCAATTTCATTTAAAGAATTTATTTTACTTTCCAAAAGTGTAATCCTCTCATTCTTTTCTACCAACAATCTTTCATTCAAAGAATATCCTTGTATAAGATATTCCTTTAATTTTCTAGTTGCCCACTTTCTGAATTCAGTAGCAACCTTAGATTTTACTCTATATCCTATTACATCAAGATTATAATAAGAAACATCTCTATACACCTCTCTATCACCTTCTTTTTGAACTTGTGCAAAAATTGCACTAGTTGCTTTTTCATCAAGTTCTCCTTCTTTAAAAATATTTTTCATATGTCGACTAACACCTGTTCTGTCTTTTCCAAAAATATCAGCAATTTGAAGTTTTGTTGCCCATACAGTATCTTGATCACCATCTAATACAATTCTAAACTCATCAGCTCCTTGTTCTGGTTTGAAAATTACTATTTCATTATTCTTTTCCATAAACCTAAAAATAATATTTCTTCTCTAAAACAAAACATACCTCCAAACCTTCTCTGCCTTCTCCTCTCCTATTGCCTCCTTTAGCATTTCTCGATTAGTAATTTGTCCTTTTTTTCGACTGTAATTAAAAATTGCTTTTACATCTTCATAGTTTAGATAAGGGTGTTTCAATAGAATTTTGAAATCTTGTTTTTCCAGTTTTTTATTGAGCAAAATGGTTTTATGAACCAATGAGGTATCCAAAGTACAATACTTAAGCGTTTTTTGAACAACTGCACTATCTAAGTAATAGACTTCATAAAGTTGTTCCTGTTGATAAAATCCACCCAATTTATCACGATACTTAATAATTCGCTCTGATAACTTTTCACCAATTCCTTTTACCTGTTTTAAATCTTTGGCAGTAGCTGTATTCAACTCAAAGGTTTCGATTCTTTGTTCTTTTTTAACTTGTTTGGTATACTTCTTTTTTTGGTAAGTAGTAGTATCTTTTTTCTTTTTGGAAATGTATTTTTTGTAATAGGTTTTTGGCTTTTTTTCTTGAGCCAAAGCTTCTTTTTCTTGTTCAATGACCTTTGCTAAACTATCCAATTGGGAAGTATAGTCAGGGTTTATATTTTCTTGTTCAATAGAAAAACGAACGAAAAAAGGTGCTAGGATTGCTAGCACCATTATCATTAATAGTATCCAAAAAGCTCTTCGCTCTTTGTATGAAAATTCAAAAAAGTTTTTCATTCTATTTGTTCTCCTTCAATTCTCCAGATTTTACTCGTTTGATAAAACTTGCCAAGTCTTTTCGAACATCACCAGACAAAATATACAACCCAATAATATTTGGAATACTCATCAAGAAAATCATTGAATCTGAGAAATCAACTACTTTTCCTAAGCTCATACTTGCTCCAACTACAATAAAAAGACAGAAAACCATTTTATAGATATTCTCCATCATTTTGTTCTCACCAAATAAATAAGTCCAAGCTTTTAGTCCATAATAAGACCAAGAAATCATTGTTGAGAAAGCGAAAAGAATTACTGCTAAAGCTAATATTGGTTTGAACCATGAGAAATGACTTGAGAAAGCTGCAGATGTTAAACTAATTCCACTAAGTTCTCCATTATCATAATATCCTGTAATCACCAATACTAAGGCTGTCATAGAACAAACTACTACTGTATCAATAAAAGGCTCTAATAAGGCAACAAAACCTTCTGTAACTGGCTCTCCTGTTTTTACTGCTGAGTGAGCAATTGAGGCTGAACCAATTCCTGCTTCATTAGAAAAGGCTGCTCGTTTGAATCCTTGAATCATTACCCCAATCATTCCTCCTGCGATTGCTTTGGGAGCAAATGCACTTGAGAAAATCAATCCTATTGCTTTTGGTAAAGCTCCTGCATTTGTAAAAATGATAATCAAGGCAGCTAAAACATAAATTCCACACATAAAAGGAACAATCTTATCTGTTACTTTGGCAATACTCTTAATTCCTCCAATGATTACTACTCCTACAATTCCTGCCATAATTAGCCCAAAAACCCAAGCATTTTCTGAAAAGAAACCTCCTTTAAACCAAGGTAAATTTACAAATTGCTCATAAGCTTGATTCACTTGGAACATATTTCCTCCACCAAATGAACCTCCAATACAAGAAATGGCAAAAATCACAGCCAATACTTTTCCAAAAGTACCCAATTTCTTTTCTGCTAATCCTTTGGTTAAATAATACATTGGACCACCCGAAATAGAACCATTTTCATTAATTTGACGGTATTTTACCCCCAAAGTACATTCTACAAATTTGGCAGACATTCCTAATAAACCTGCTGCAATCATCCAAAATGTAGCTCCAGGTCCTCCTGATGCAATTGCTACAGCTACACCTGCAATATTTCCTAAACCAACTGTTCCAGACAAAGCAGCTGTTAATGCTTGGAAATGTGTTACCTCTCCTTTGTCTTCTGGTTTTGTATAAGCTCCTTTTACAATTTTAGGAAAATATTTAATTCCTCTAATGTTGATAAATTTCAATGATAAAGTAAAGAATACAGAAGCCACAATTAACCAAACTAAGATTAAAGGAAGTCCACTACCATTTTCTACAAGTTGTATTTTTATATTTTCTGCTAGTAAAGCAACATTTACATTAACCTTATGTCCTTTAAGTTTGACTTGTTTATTACTTGTATCCTTAAAAATCCAAGTATAAGTACTGTATGGGTTATGGTTATCCACAACTAACTCTAATTTTTCACTTTCACATACATTTCCATTCAATAAAGAAAGTGTAGTTGTATCACTATCCTTAAAAAAGACATTGTACTTTACTGTTTTCTCATTACATGAATAGTGTTTTTCATTAGTTAAGACTACTGGATTATTTTCACTTTGATGTAATGGGATAGAATAAAATACCACACCTACTAACCAATCAGTAAAAGGTGCAATTGTTTCGTTAATTCTATCATCTATGCTTTTTGGTTTTTCAACAACAGTTTCTTCTGTTTTTATAGTTTGTTTTACAACTATAATAGAGTCAATCTCTTTTTCTGTATGAAGTGTTTCTGTTACAGTTGAGTCCTTTTCTTTTATAACAGTATTTATAGAATCTGAGGGACTTGTTTCTCCTGCAAAAACGCTTAGGTTAAGCAACAATGTAAACAAGACCAATAAAACCTTTTTCATGATTATTTGAATGGATAGTTTTTAAATATAAAAGTACAAATTAAAGGTTTTTAGCCACAAAAATAAAGGTTGATAAGTTTTCCTTACCAACCTTTCAAAAATTATTATGATTGTGCTTCAAATTCCTTGACTTGTTTTTCTAAAATTGCAATTCCTTCTTCAAATGAATGAGGATTGTAATCCAAGTCTTTCACTGCTTTATCAATGATAAATCCTGTTTTTGGTGGACGCTTGGCTCTTTGCTGAAACTTAGAACCATCTGTTTCATTGATAAATGATTTATCTAAATTGAAATAATCTGCTGTTTTGATTGCCATTTCATAAGGAGTCAATACATCTTTTCCAGAAATATTGTAAACACCTTCTGCTTCTTTTTTCACAATCAAATAACAACCCATTGCCAAATCTTCTGCTAATGTTGGGCTACGCAATTGATCATTTACAATTTGTAATTGCTTTTCTTCTTCAATACTCTTCTTTACCCAAAGAACAATGTTAGAACGACTCATTCCCTCAGTAATACCATAAACCAATACTGTTCTTGCAATTGCCCATTTAATAGAACTTTCTGTCACAATATTTTCAGCCCTTAGTTTACTTTCACCATAATAACTAATTGGATTCGGCTCATCCTCTTCTTTGTAAGGACCAGTCTCTCCATCAAAAATAAAGTCCGTAGAAAGATGTACAAAGAAAACATTATTCTCTTCACAAGCTTTTACCAAATAAGCTACAGCATCAACATTTAGTTTGTCGCAACCTTCTTGCTCATCTTCGCACTGGTCTACATTGGTCATTGCAGCAGTATGAATCACATAGTTTGGCTTTTCTTCTGCAATTACTTTTGCCACTTCCTCTTCGTTGGTTACATCCATTGAACAGAATTGATAACCTTCTGTCATCAACAAACGGTTTTCTCCTCTAGCAGTAGCTACCAAATCATATTCATTTTCTTGAACAATTAGGCGAACCAACTTTTGTCCTAATAAACCATTAGAACCTGTAACTAATATTTTTTTCTTTTCCATAACTATTGAAACTCGTATCCTGTAATCTTTGCTATTTTTGACTTTTTCATCAATTTAGCTTTTACAGTCATCTTAATATCTTTTGTAGGGCGATCTCCTACTTCCTTAGGTTGAGCAGCAATTTTATCAATGATTTCAAAACCAGAAATTACTTGCCCAAATACACTATATTCTCCATCTAAATGAGGAGTTCCTTCATGATTTTCTACAATGTAGAATTGAGAACCATTTGATTCTTTTTTAGGATTAAGATAAGTTGATTTTCTTGCCCCTGCAATCGCTCCCCTTTTATGTCTATGCGTAATTTCAGCAGGAACAGTATATCCAGGAGAACCGGCTCCATCATTACTAGTATCATCATCTTTTGAATTTGGATCTCCTCCTTGAATCATAAAATCATCAATGATGCGGTGAAAAGTTGTTCCATCAAAATACCCTTCTTGAGCAAGAGCAATAAAATTCATTTTGTGTGCAGGACAATCATCATATAAAAATGCGTGCATCTCTCCAAACTCAGTAGAAATCGTAATTAAATACTCTTTCTCTGCATCTTTATTCAACTCAATTACCTTTGGACTTGCTTGCTCTTCTTGATTTGTTGCTCCACAAGCAGAAAACAATAATAAACAAACTAATAATCCACTCAAAAAACTTTTCATAATTTATAATGCCTTTCTAATGTCTTCTAAAATTCTTTTTCCTCCCTTATCAGATATAATTTGAGCCAATTCCTTTCCCAATTCTTCTGCTTCGTTTTTATCTCTTGTTAATTCTTCTTTCAACAATTCTTGTCCATCCAAACTAACAATTCCACCAACTAACTTCACATTATCTCCTTCCAAAACTGCATTTCCAAAAACAGGAATACTACAACCACCATCTAACTTACGCAAATAAGCACGTTCAGCCAACAAACAATATTCTGTAGTAGGTACATTACACAATCCTCTTATTCGTTCTCTTTTTTCATCAGAACAAGTCAAAGAAGATTGAATAGCCACAGTTCCTTGTCCAACAGGAGGCACAAAGTTATCTGTTGGGAAATGATGTACAATATGTGAATCTAATTCCATACGGTGAACTCCAGCAAAAGCCAAAACCATTGCATCACAAGCACCATCTTTCAATTTTTGAAACCTTGTTTGTAAGTTCCCTCTCATATCCACAATTTTAAGCTGTGGATAATAATGTTTCAATAAAGCCACTCGTCTTGTAGAAGAAGTACCAATGACCATTTCTTTAGACAAATCAATCTCAGACTGATAACTCACCAATACATCATTTACTTGTTCACGCTCTGTGAAAGCAATAATAGGTAAATCCTCATCAAGAGAAGATTGTAAATCTTTGGCACTATGTACAGCAATATCGATTCTCTCTTCTCTCAAAGCAGACTCTAATTCTTCTGTAAAGACACCTTTGCTTCCTATTTTTGACAAAGCTTTATCAAGAATCTTATCCCCTTTGGTTTCAATAATTACAATCTCTGTTTCAAGACCACCAGCTTGTAATATTTCTTCGATATAATAAGCTTGCCACAAAGCAAGTTTACTACCTCTTGTTCCTATATTTATCTTCATTGCTACTTTTTTCTAAATAATTTCACCATCTGTAACCCCACATCTAGGCTAATCATCTTGGCATTAATATTCCTTTCAATATGTATCAAAGCCTCTTCAAATACTGCATACATATCTTCCAGATGCTCTGGTTTTACTGCCTTTGCAAAACCTTCTAAGAAAGTACGCTCTTCTTCTGGCATTCTCAATAAATTAGAAGCACCATGATGAAAAAGTAATAACTCTCTTATCACATTTTCGGCATAAGTCAATAAACTCTTCTGAGCAACCTTACTTAATTTTTGATATTCATCGGAGAACTTCACTAAGTTTGTGAAATCTCCCATAAATGCATGGCGCATCCAGTTCTTAAATGCCAAGAAACTATCATTTTCCTTTTCTTTTCCTAGACTAAGTGCCTTCTCAACATTTCCATCTGCCCACAAAGCCAAATTTCTTGCTTTAGGAGCTTCTGTATAAAACTGATTAATCAATATATTCTGCACCTCATATTCTGTAAAGGGACGTACATTCACGATTTGTGTTCTCGATAAAATGGTAGGAAGTACTTGCTCTAATGATTGAGTGACTAAGAAAAATAATGTTTTGTGAGGAGGTTCCTCCAATACTTTCAATAATGCATTGGAAGCAGCTTCATTCATATACTCGGGAAGCCACATAAAAAAGACTTTGTATTCTGCCTCGAATGCTTTCATCGAAACATCCTTAATAATCCTTCTACTCTCTTCAATTGAAATATTGCACTGACGATTATCTGCTTTTGAAAAATCTGCCCAAGCAGATAAAGATGGATAAGGGTTTTTGTTTAAAAAGACTCTCCAATCACTTAGAAATTGACTTTTCTGTTCCTCCTTATTAGATGCCTCTTTTTTTGTTTTGGTGTAAGTTGGAAAAATAAAGTGATAATCTGGGTGAATATGTTTTTTTGTTTTTTGACATACAGCACATTCTCCACAAGCATTACCTCCTTGTTTGTTTTCACAATTAATATAGTTAGCAAAAGCTAAAGCTAATGCTAATGCTCCTCCTCCTTCTCCACCAGCAAATAATTGAGCATGAGCAACATGTTGATTTTCCACAGATGCTACCAACTGTTCTTTTATCTCATCTAATCCTTGTATTTGTGAAAAAAACATAAAACTTTTCCTTCTTTGATAATACAAGTTAGTGTTTTTATCAAAAAAGGAAAAGGATACAAAGCACTAGAATCTAAAACGCTCTGTTACATCAAAAATATGACGATAAATCTCTTCATCTTCTTGGCTTAAATCTTTGCCAAAGTAATGCATCATACGTTTTGCCATCATGATTCCTTTTTCTAATTCGAATGTTTGTTCATCATTCTCCCAAGAAAAAGAAGGCAAATGCTTGGCAGGAAATCCACCTCCAAATACATTTACAAAAGCACCAACCACTGTCCCTGTATTGAACATTGTGTTTACTCCTGCTTTGGAGTGATCACCCATAATTAATCCACAATTTAATTGGTTGGTTTTCTCCAATTGCTCAGTGGCATAATTCCAGACCTTCACCTCTCCAAAGTTATTTTTAAGGTTAGAGGTATTTGTATCAGCCCCTAAATTACACCATTCACCCAAAATACTATTGCCCATATAACCTTCATGTCCCTTATTACTATGACCAATCACAATAGAGTTCTTAACCTCTCCACCAACATTAGAATAAGGACCAATAGTAGTTGCTTGACGAATTTTGGCTCCCATACTTACACTAGCTCCTTCACAAATGGCAAAAGGACCTTTGATAATGGCTCCTTCATTAATTTTAACATTTTTACCAATGTAAACAGGACCACTATCAGCATCAATAATGGCAGCTCTTACTTCCGCTCCTTGCTCAATGAATAAATTGTGTTCTCCATAAACTCGTGTATAAGGATCATACAAACACTCTGTTGAACTTTCCTTTTTGACAAAAGCAAAATCTTTCTTAATCTCCTCTCCATTATTTTGAAATAAATCCCAATAATGATGTAGAAAAACAGGAGATGTTCTTAAAAAAATTCTTGTAGAAACTTCTGCATTTTCAAGGCTTTTCCCTCTAAAAGCAACAAAATCATCTTGATAAAATAATGATTGTCCATTTTCTAAGGAAGTTATCTTTTCTACTACCTCTTCAGAAGGCAGTACAGAAGAGCTAATGAATAAATTTTCATCCGCAATAACAGGTTTATATTTCTTTTGCAAATACTCTTCCGTAAAACAACTAATTTCTTTGGTATCTAACCAATGTTCCCACTTCTCAATTAACGTAAAAATTCCTACACGCAAATAAGAAATTGGACGTGTATAAGTAAGTGGTAATAATTGCTGAAACGTCTTTACATCATCTACTAATAATACATTCATAGCTTTCCTGTTGTTTTATAGACAACAAATTATAAAAAAATAGAAGTACAAACACTGCTTTTTGTCATTTTATTGTGCAAATAAGTTGAATTATAGAAAACTTAAACATATATTATTTACAAACTCTTTTTAGCACATTTTTATGGATAAAAAACTTACAATAAAACACCTTGCAGAAGAAGATAGACCAAGAGAAAAACTTCTACTCAAAGGAAAAAACACACTATCAGATGCGGAGTTAATTGGTATTCTATTAGGTTCTGGAAATAAAGAGCAAAATGCTGTAGGCTTAGCTCAATCTATTCTTGGTACGGTGAATAATGATTTGCATAATTTGGCAAAACTAAGTGTAAAGGATTTAGAAAAATTTAATGGGATTGGAGAAGCAAAAGCAATCAATATCATTAGTGCTTTGGAATTGGGAAGAAGGAGGAAAAATAAAGAAAAGGTAGAACAACCTCAAATCAAATGCTCTAACGATGCTTATGAAGTATTAAGTCCTTATCTTATGGATTTACAGCACGAAGAGTTTTGGATTCTTTGCCTAAACAGAGCAAATAAAGTCATGAAAGTACATTGTATTAGTTCTGGAGGAGTATCGGGAACGGTAGCAGACCCAAAGCTAATTTTTAAAATTGCTTTAGAACAAACTGCCTCTGGGTTGATTTTGGCTCATAATCATCCTTCTGGAAATCTACAAGCAAGTCAAGCCGATATCAATCTGACACAAAAAGTAAAAGAAGCTGGAAAGGTATTAGAAATCCCTATTCTTGATCACCTAATCCTTACAAATGATGACTATTTCAGCTTTGCAGATAATGGGCTGATGTAAAATTCTTTTCTTAAGATTTACTTTGTTCAATATTTTCTATCTCTTTATAAACAGATGACAAAAGGTTTACTTCTGGAAATAAATGACTATTGTAAATCAATGAGGTATAACAATATGTATTTTCATAACGAATTTCTCGATTATACTTTTTATAATTTGGTAAACAATTGTAGACATTAAACCAATATTGAAATAATCTTTGTCTTATTGCTCCTTCATTTTCTGTATTATCGCATTGAAAAAAGAGGATATAATTAGGATAGTTTAAACAAACTTCTTCTAAAATTTTTGCAATGGTTGGAGCAATTTTATTATCAGGGATATTTTTTACACAAGACTTATCATATCGAGAATTTCCATTTTGGTCAGCATAATCAAACTCTACAACAACTACACTTTCACCTAAACCAAAATCTAATGGAAAATAGAATTCTTCAAACCTTATCAGATATTGATACTTATTATCTGTTTTAAACAAAAAAGAAGGGAGACTCTCATCTCCCTCAATTTTATGATATTCATACATATCACTATTTTTCGACATTCTTTTTATTATTCTCTTCTTTTAATTTTTTAAAAAAAGCAATACTACGTTCTCTTTTTTCTGTTTGCTTTTCCTTCAAAAAAGAAACAATAAACTTACTTTCAATTACTTCTGAAGACTTCATCATGTTATCTGTTATGATTAATAGCTAACTGCAATATACACAAAAATGATACACATTGCAAAATCTATATAAAGGTATACAAATAAAGAAAGGCGATTCATAAATTATGAATCGCCTTTCTTATTTCATCTTAAATATATTATTAATTACCAGTTGGGTAATACATTGTTTCTGATAAACTTGTTTGTGGAGCTACCATAGGGAATACATTTTCCTCTCTTGGTACGCATGCATGAATCAAGAAAGGACCATCTGTTTCTTGAGCTAATTTAACTGCCTCTTTCATTTCTTCTACTGTAGAAGCACTTGCCGTTTTGAAGTGGTAAGCTTCTGCTACTTTCAAGAAATCTGGGTTTGTAAGTTCTACACCAGAATAATTTCTCTCATAGAATTGTTCTTGCCACTGACGAACCATTCCAAGATATGTATTATCTAATAATAAGATCTTGATTGGCCACTGCTCTTGAACACAAGTAATCAACTCTTGAATATTCATTTGGAAAGAACCATCACCTGTAATGCACCAAACTTCATTATCTGGTTTAGCAGCTTGTCCACCCATTGCTCCAGGAAGACCAAAACCCATTGTACCTAAACCACAAGAAGACAAAAAGTGATTTGGCTCCATACGTTGTAAGTATTGGGCAGACCACATTTGGTGCTGACCTACATCAGTAGAAATTACAGCATTACTTGGTAATTGTTCTTCTAAGATACTTAATGCACTAATTTCTGTAAATTTAGATAAGTCAGCCTTCTTCAATGGATATTGTGACTTTTGTTCATTCAAATAAGCAATCCACTCTTGTCTTGTTACTTTATTTTCGTCTGTACGAGTATCAGGACATTCCGCTAACAAACGCTTTAAGTCAGCATGTAAAAACACATCTGCTGGTACGTTTTTACTATCCTCACTCTCATCAATATCTACATGAATAACTTTTGCATTCGGGGCAAATTCATCCAACTTACCTGTGATACGATCATCAAAACGAATTCCTAATGCAATGATCAAGTCAGCTTTCTGTACAGCATCATTTGCATATTTCATTCCATGCATTCCTAACCAAGAATAATACAAAGGATTATCATGCTCCAATGCACCAATACCTAAAATGGTAGAAATGGTAGGAATTTGTTCTCTCTTTACAAAATCTCTCAACTCGTCCCATGCTTCAGCCATCAATACACCATGACCAGCAATGATTAAAGGATATTTAGCATCTTGCGTTAACACTCTTGCATCCTCTAACTGCTCTCTACGAACATTATATGGTTGGTTCTTTTGAGGAGGAACAATACTCTTTTCCCAATCTTCTGGTAATTCAATCTCTGCATTTTGAACATCTTTAGGAATGTCAATTAACACAGGACCTGGACGGTCATGAATAGCCACTCTGTAAGCATCTAAAAAGATAGAAGCTACATCCTCAATATCTGTTATTAAATATGTTTTCTTAGTAATTGGAATACAAATACCTGTAATATCTGTTTCTTGGAAAGCATCACTACCAATCAATGTTGTAGCCACTTGTCCAGTAATTGCAATCATTGGTACAGAATCAGCGTATGCATCCGCAATACCTGTGACCAAGTTTGTTGCTCCTGGTCCAGAAGTAGATAAACAAAAACCAGGTTTATTTTTCAAACGTCCATAAGCATTTGCGGCTAGTGAAGCTGCTTGCTCATGACGAACCAATACATTCTTTAGGCTTGTATTTGCCAAAGCATCGTAAATAGGAAGAATGGCTCCTCCTGGATATGCAAATAAATGATCTGCTTCAAGCAATTCAATTATCCTAACAATATAATCTGCTCCTCTCAATTTCATAATCGACAAATATAATTATTTTTTCATTCTTCTTTTTATTACCTTGAAAAAAAAAGAATTATGCGTTATTTACTTTGCCTTTTATTCTTGGGGATAGGAAATATCCTATTTGCACAAGATGATGACGAAAGCTTTAATTTGCAAAGCTTTACCCCTTCTGCACTACTCCAAAAGCAACAAATTGAGTTAAAAATATTCAATAACCTTTATACACAAACACAAGGTTTTGATGAGCACAGAGTAAGAAATATGCAGGGCTCTCGCTCGAATTATTTAGGAAATTTTGTACAAGGATTATATGGTATTAATTCTCGTTTGAATGTTGGATTTGATTTATATGTACGTTCAACTTCTACAACAAGTGAGGACAGCCATGCTTTTGCGATTTTCCAAGCTGGAGATTTACAAAGAACTGCTGTCACGAAAATAGGACCTCGTATTAAGTTTTTGCCTTTCAAGAAATATAGACGACTATCTTTCCAATCAACATTCTTATTTCCTACTGCTCCAAACTTGGAAGGAGTAAATGATAATAATGCTCCTTGGTTGGATTGGGATACTTATACTTGGCTAAACCAAATATTTTGGGATAAGAGTCTTAGTCAAAAATGGCAAGTTTTCACTGCTCTTGAAATGTTTTTACGCATTCCTAGAGAATCATACTCAGAAGAACCATTGTTTAGCACACCAGTCAAAGCTTTTGTGAGTTATTTTCCTACTACAAAAATCACAACCTATGCAATGGTTGAATGGGGACCTACATGGGGAACTGATCCTTTACTTTCTAATTATTACAGTCAAATAGGAATTGGAGGAAAGTACCAATTGAACACACATTTAGAACTAGAAGCTCTTTTCACAACCTTCCCATTAGGAAAAAGTCAGGGGGCTGGACAAACTTATAACATCGGAATCCGATACCTTAGGTAAGTTTTTACGTGTATAACTATATGCAAAAACTACTTAAAGCGTATTTAAAGAAATTAACCAACTTAAGTGGCTCCAACAAGTCACTTATGTTGCTTCGTTTATTAAAGAGTCAAGACATTGATGTTCACAACTTTGACTTTTTGACAAATCAGGCTTCATATACTATTTTGGAGAGGATAATCAAAGGAAAAAAGAAAATTCCTTTGTGTGCTGTAGTGGACAGTCGTCTCGAAGAAAACAATAAAGTTTCCAAACAGCTTAAGCAAATACATCGCAAAAACAAACAAATTTTTGAAGAGCTAGGTGCACAAGACTTATACATTGGTTGGCCTTTTGTAGAAGGAAAATTATTGAATGATTCCCTAATTCGTTGTCCTCTTATTTTTTTTCCAGTTCGTCTAAGTTCAGAAAATAATACTTGGCATTTAGAATTGAGAGAAGAGGTTAATATTACCTTCAACAAAAGCTTTTTACTTGCCTTCTCATTTTTTAATAACACCAAAATATCTGATGATTTACTGGATACAGCTTTCAATGAGTTTCCTAAAAACTTACAAGCGTTCAAGAACGAATTGTATGATTTGACAGAAGCAAGTCCATTAGAAATTAATTTCAACCAACATTTATTCGAAAATACACTTCTACCTTTCACTCGATACACCAAACAAGATTATTCACTAGCGACTCAAAAAGGGGTTTTAAAATTACAGAATCAAGCAGTGATGGGACTTTTCCCACAAGCAGATTCTTATCTTGTACCCGACTATGAATGGTTAGAACAACAAATAAACTTTCCTTCTCTAGAAGAATTCTTTTTATCAAAAACAATCGATCTTCCCATTTCCATCATCAAGGAGGAGCAAACATTTACTCCTTTTGAGTTAGATGCTTTTCAAGAAAGAGCAATCCATGAAGTAAAAAAAGGGAAATCCATTAGTGTACAAGGACCTCCTGGAACAGGAAAATCACAACTCATTTGTAATCTTGTTACTGATTTTGTAGCAAGGGGAAAACGGGTATTAGTTGTTTGTCAGAAAAAAGCAGCCTTAGATGTGGTGTATGAGCGTCTATCTCAAAAAGAAATTGAAGACTTTGTAGGACAAATTAATGACTTTAAAACAGATCGTTCTCGAATCTTCCAACAGATCAATTTACAAATTGATAATTCTCCTGACTATCAACGTCAAAACAACTTGTATAATACTGTAGAATTAGATCGAACTTTTATAAACATTAGTAGAAAGATTGATCAAATTACAGAGGAATTAACAGAGTTTAAAGAAGCTTTTTTTGATACAAAAGAATGTGGTACTAATGTGAAAGAATTGTATTTAAAAAGCAATCGAAAAGCTCCTCACATTTCACTAACAGAAGAATACAAGAATTTTGATATTTATACAATAGAACCTTTTGTTCAGAGACTACAAAACTACTTGCCTTATGTTTTTCAATATCATCACAAAGAGCATCCATGGTTTGAACGCAAAAGCTTTTCTAGTTTTTCAATAGAAGACCTAAACAATATTTCACAATTACTGAGTGAGATACCCAACTACATCTCCAAGTTTAGAGAACAAACTCAACAGAATATACAACATACCATCGATTTTGAGGATGCAGAATGGTTGTTGGATCGAAAAGAAGACTTAGCTGAGATTCGCTCTTTATTGAATGATCCAGAAATCTTCAAGTTTTTCCAACACTTTGGAAATCATCCACCACAAGAAGAATGGTTATTACTACAAGAATACCAACTTCTTAACACTTATCGAGACAAAGGCATGGAGACTTCTTTGGAAGGCAAAGAACTTGCAGAAGTTCGAAACTTGATTCAAGAAGCATTAAACTCTTTTCAGCGTTTTGATAAAAAAGTATTATGGAAAGTTAGAAATAGAAAGGCTGTTTATCGCCTTCAAAAATTAATTGTGCAACATGGTTTTGATTGGGGAATACAAGGTTTGAAAAAGCTGGCTCACAAGATTGACAATCGTCTTAACTTTCAGCACAAACTCAAAAGAATTAGTGAACAAGATTGGGTAATTGATATTCCTCAAGGAACTGACTTAACCTTATTAGATAATTGGTTTTATCAACAACACGTAGCTATTAAAGCCTATCAATTGGTTCAAGAATTACAGAATTATCGTGAGATTTTGGGTTTTTATACACAAACTTACTCTGTAGTTTGTCAACGAATGGATGATGCTATTAACTTCTGCCAAGAAGCTGTTTGGGACGAGCAAAAATGGTTGAAATATCTTTCTCAATCACAAATACATGACATTCTTCAAAATAAAAATACTTGTGAAGAACTCAAAGAAAGCTTAGAACTCGACTTTGACAATCTTTGCGAATTTGATAAGCAAAAAGAAAGCTTTCAACAATATGAGTTAAATACAATTGATAAAGTTCTCAAAGAAGTAGAAGAACAAGACATTCAAACTTGTATCAGCTTTTTTGAAAACAGCATCTACTGTTCTTGGATTTATCATATTGAGAGAAAGTACCCTGCTCTCAGAATTGCTTCATCACTTAAGATTGAGCAATTAGAACAAGAGTTGCAAAACCTTATCCCTCAAAAAAGACAACTAACCAAAGAGATTCTACAAATTAAGTTGCGAGAAATGACATATCGCGACTTCAATTACAATCGCCTTCATAACCTCACAACTTATCGTGACCTCAAAAAGCAGGTAACTAAAAAAAGGCAATTATGGAGTTTACGCAAAACCTTTGAACATTTTTCAGATGAAATTTTCAATCTAGTTCCTTGTTGGTTAGCTTCTCCAGAATCTGTCTCAGCAATTTTCCCAATGGAAAGCTACTTTGATTTGGTCATTTTTGATGAAGCTTCACAATGTTTTGCTGAAAAAAGTATTCCTGCTCTTTACCGAGGCAAACAAATCATCATCACAGGAGATGAACAACAACTCCCTCCTAATGACCTGTACAAGGTACGATGGGAAGAAGAAAATGAAGAGGAAGAAATACATACAGATATTGATATTGAATCATTACTGACACTTAGTAATCAATATTTAAAACAAACGACACTACAGGAGCATTATCGTAGTCAATCATTGGATTTAATTGCTTTTTCAAATCATCATTTCTATGATAATAAGCTACGATTATTACCACAACTAGAAAAAATTAACAGTGCCCAATCAAATTTGCATTATCATAAGGTAAAAGGAACTTGGGAATACAATCAGAATCTAGAAGAAGCTCACACCATTGTAGATATGGTGCATAAGTGGGTAAAAGAAGGAATCACCAATATTGGAATTGTAACTTTCAATGTAAAACAACAAGAAAGTGTACAAGATATATTAGAGAGAAGTTGGGCTGGAGAAGAAACAAGTTTTCCTTCTGAAATATTTGTCAAAAATATTGAAAATGTGCAAGGAGATGAAAGGGATATTATCATATTTTCAATTGGTTATGCTCCTAGTTCAAGTGGAAAAATATCTCTAAATTTTGGATCTCTAAACACAGAAAAGGGAGAAAACAGGCTCAATGTTGCCATCACAAGAGCAAGAAAAGAAATTCATATTGTAAGTAGTATTTTACCTCATCAACTGCAAACAGAGAATGCAAAAAATAGAGGACCACAACTTCTGAAAGAATACCTTCAATATGTATATGATGCTTCTAATAAAAACTCAAATATTGGTGAATTGGAGACTAATCCTACCAAAAAATGGACAGGAACAAACCTCAAAAATGAGTTGGAACAATCTTTCTCACCACTTTTACAAAGTAGCTTACCTTTTGGAGACTTGGAGTTCGTAATGGAAAGTGAATACAAAGGACTTGTTCTAACAGATGATGAATCCTACTTCAATAGTATTTCTGCAAAAGACACTCATGCTTATTTTCCTTTGTTATTGAATCAAAAGAATTGGAAATATGTACGAGCTTATAGTAGAAACTTTTGGAATTTTAGAAAGGAACAGAAACAAAAAATGCAGGGGTTTCTTGAGAGAAACGAAAAGTAATTATTTTCTCTTTTGTAAATTATGAGAGATTTTTAGCACAGAATACCACAAAAAAGGAAGTGACCAAGTGAGAACTGTATGAATTCTCTTTTGGCTAGGTGTAAGCTTTTTGGAAAAGCGTATCCACCTTTGCACACGAATACTAGAATATACGTGCATTCCTAAAAGTCCCAATATTGTTAACTTGTGCATCAAAATTGTACTATTTTGTAGAAATATAGGAATTTTCTTGCACGAAAAAAAATGAATTAGTGGATGTTAGTATAATATTTATTCATTTTTACTTAACATTTACGTATCAAATAAAATAAACAGTACTAAACTGATATTTATCATATTTCTTTGAAGGAAAAGTTGATACTCAATCATGCATCAATAACTAAGTATTATTAAAAAAAGAAGGTTAAGTTTTTAATACTAGAAAAATCAAAAAAGATAAAGAACTGAAAATGATAAAATTAGTAGATGGAAATTAATTTTTTGCTTCTTTATAAATGTGCTTTCCTACCATATTAAAGTCAACTTGTGCTAAAGTTTTATCTTCAAACAGATTATCAAATTCTTTACTAATTTCATAAACCGCTTTTCGATCTCTTACCTTTATACAAGTTTCATAATTACTTTTTAGTCCTTTACTTGTGAAATTGAGAGAACCTAAAAAAGCTATATTTTCATCAATAACATACACCTTACTATGAATAAAAAACTTGTTGGAATGATCCACATCTCGATTGTAAGGAGAATAATAAACCTTGATCGGAAATATCGTTTTGTAAGAATAATAAAAAACTCGAATATCATTTGATTTGCTTCGTGCTACTTGTGCAGCTACAAAACCTAAAAATGCAATTCCTAAAGTATAATATTGAGCATTATTATCCTTATTATAATAAAAAATTGAGATGAGCATAGCGACTGCAATAACTGCGGAAACCACTGTAAATACCATAGAAAGAGTATTCAACATTTTACGTTGAGCTTTCTTCGCTTTGCTTGTTTTTCTTACTTGTGTGACTACCTCATAAAGAATACTTTCTTTCTTTTGATTTGGGTAATAATCTTCAATATTATCACTTGTGATCAACTGAATATCAATTCCTTCTTTTTGCAAACGAACCAATTCACTCACCAAACTTGCTGTAAGATAAGGAGAAATGATCTTTATACTTTTTTTTGCCTTTGATAATGCATTGTATAAGTCTTTTCCTGCCTTCTGCCCAATATAAATCTCTGAGTCACTAGAACTTGTATACATAGATCAAAAAGAATAGAATTGTTGAGGACTAATACAATGTGTAAGTGGAATATCAAATTCATTGATATCTTTGATTTCTTCAATCCCTTCTTCAAAGCAAAGCCCTACTTTATAGACATCTTTACGGCAATTTGTAAAGAAACGGTCATAAAAGCCACCTCCATACCCTACTCTAAAACCTTTTTGATCAAAAATCAACAAAGGAGTAAGTACCAAATCTATTTGATTATCTGCTATTTGAATACCCGAAACAGGCTCTAGAATTCCATATTTATTTTCTGCTAATGTTGTATCTTTTTCCAATACAATATTCTCCATATTATGTGACTTAAAGTCACTTTTGGGAACAACTAGTTGAATATGGGGATACTCTTTTCGGAACTTATCAATGAACTGCCATGTATCTAACTCATTATTCTTAATAATGGGCAAAAAAAGATGTACATAACGAACATTTGTGAGGTCAATGTATTTAAAAAATAATTCACAAATAGAAGTGCTCAATGAAGTCACTTCTATTTGTTGAAGTTCTTTTCTTTGGGTTAAATAGTATTTTCTGAGTTCTTTTTTATTCATCAATTATGATATTGAAACGAAAATCGAAAGGATCAAAGTGACCATATAGCTCCAAGATAAATGTAGGATGGTTAATTACAAAATTGAGGTAATTATCTACACGCTCTTGCAAACTTCCATTTGGAAAAAGCTTGTCTTTGAGTGCTTCTACTTGCTTTAAGTGTGTGGTTTGCTTCTGTTCTTCCGATTTTTTGAGACGCTTTTCGATATTTTTAAAATCTTTGAGCATCTTGGAAGATTGAGCTCCAACAAAGCCATTTAGTGAAGCATCTACACTTTCTACCTTTAGTTTAAGTTTATCAATTAGTTGCACAAACTCTTCTACTTCTTTTTCGAGAGAAATTTCACTTTCTGCATGTTTGTACAAATACTCTTTGAGTAATGTTTCTTTTGGTAAAAATAACTCTTTTGTATCTAAGTTTAGCTTATTTAGCTTTTTATGATTTGCCTTACTAATGTAAAGTGCGAAGTTTCGGGGCATAATGACAGGATATACTGCCTTAGTATCTCTGAAAATATCTGCTAATTGTAACCAATAAGCCAATTCTCCTGGGCCACCCACATAAGCAACATTAGGCAAAATCACTTGTTGGTACAATGGACGTAATACTACATTTGGACTAAAACGCTCTGGAAATTGATTCAACTCTGAAAGAATTTCCCCTTTTGTAAATCTTAAATCAGTATTTAAAACCTTATATTCTCCTTCCTCTTCAACAATACGCTCACGCAAATCATCTTTCAAATAAAAGAGATTGATTTCACGAGGGTTTACTTGAGCTCCATAGCCCAGTTTACTCAGTTCTAAATTTGTATTATTCACAAGATGATAGGCTTTATTTTCTACCAAATCCTGCTCAGCATAAGAAATGAATAATCTTTTGAGCTCTTGATCATCTGCATCAATAATAACCAAGCCTTCTTCTTGAAATAATTCATTGACAAAGAAGCGAGTCGCATCTGCCAAATTCCCATACTTTCTGTAGGCAAACTCAAATAATTCTATCTTTTCAGATAAATTATCCAAGACATCTTCCATGCCTTCCAATGAAAAACGACCAACAGCACCTTTTTGCTCTGTTTCCCAATCATAGCGTTTTCCAAACAAATTGAAATGATTGATTTCTGCAAAATCATGGTCTTCACTTGCCATCCAATAGACAGGCACAAAATTTTTGAGAGGATATTGTTTTCTAAGTTTTCTAGCTAAGTTAATAGTTGTGACAATTTTATAAACAAAGAAAACAGGACCAGAAAAAATATTTAGTTGATGTCCTGTGGTTACAGTAAAGGTGTCACTGTTTAGTAAAAGACGAATATTTGTAGCTACCTCATCTTCATAAGGTATTTTAGCATATTGATTCAAAAGAGCCTCTACCAATACTCCTCTATCCACTTTGTCTTCATAAGCATTGATTGCATCTTCAAAACTTTCTATGTAAGGAGAGTAAGTATAAAATGGGCGTAATTGCTCTACTCCTTCTAAATAATCTAAAAACAAACGAGAATAGGTATTAGTCTCTGCAAAATCTATCTTCTGAACTTTCATTATTTTTTTAACTATTGAACTCTTAGCAAGAACATAAAAGATACTAAAAAGTTCGGCATAATGGAAGAAAACCCTGCAAATCCTATAATCATCATAATCCTGTTTCTGACAAAAGAAAAAACTCTCCAAAATGCTATAAAAGTACTTTTGAAGAGTCTATCACTATTTGGAGGTATTAATCATTATCAAGAATGAACTTTGTCTTTAAATACCATATAATATCATTACCTGTATAGTTATTATTTGCAAATAAAATTTCATTTTTTATAAAATTTTTTATCACATTTTTTTCAAATTTTTCTTGAACAAAAAAACATTCTAATTTGATAAAGTTATCATCATCTTCTGAATACTCTAAATACTGTATTAATCCTTTTTTATTACAAACAAAAAAGTAAAATACTAAACCTTCATAATCATTCATCATTTCATATTCATCCGTTATTACTTCAAACTCTACTGATATACAATAACTTTTTTCAGAAACATATTCTTCTATATTGGGAACATCTAAACTTCCCCATCCTCTAAATTTAAATTCTATCATATCATTACTCTTACATTCAATTCCTTTTTTTACTGCATATTTGGTCGCTTCTTGAATCTGACCCCACTACAGATTTAGACGCTCCTTTTGGAATGCCAACTTCCAAAACTCTTTTTGAAATTCGAGATTCAACACTCTAGTATGAGATCTATAATCGCTTGTCTTTTTATAATTTTTTATTAAAAAAGATAAAAGTTTTAAATAAATTAGTCGCTGTCTCTCATTATTTTAAGCCTTAATTAACATACGGCAAAGAAGCTTTTTCTTTCAGTAAAGAAGATGAATTTTCTTTTTGGATTGTCAATTTCATAAAATAGTTATGCTACCAACCCTATCCTTATCAGCAACTTGTCCTTTACTTAGTAAAGCTGAAATAAAACCTCCATTATCTTTTATAAGAATACTTTCGTTTATTCCTCCATCAATTTCACACTCATTGAAATAATAGTGCGATTTTAAAATCTTTAAATGAGTCAAAAGATTTGATAATTCTTTTTTTGAAAGAGCAAGTCTCAAGCTATCTACCGATAAAAATGTTTCATTCATTTTTTTATAAATAATGGTACTATCATCAACATTAAAAGAATGATAGTAACTAGGAACCGTACCATCTTCATATTGATAAAACAGAACCGAAAGATCATTTATATTGCTCAGCTTGTTTTTATCTAAAGTAATTTCATCAAGTAGTAAATTGTTATCCGCTTGTATTTTTTTCATGTTACAAATTGAATTCTGAGCAGATATTATACTTGAAAATACACTCAAAGTTAAAATCAATAATATTTTAAACATATCTAATGCCTTATTTTAGTTTATCTTTTTTGTAATTCCAATTAGGTTTAAGGATAATCACACGTCCATAGTATTTCCTTATATTGAAGTGATTTAAAGTTTTTGCAAAAAAAACAAAAAAGACTACGAAATTTATGGGTGTCTTAAATCCAATAAAAAGCGTAGTCATGATTCGAATCGAGTGTAAAGTTAACATAGAAAAACATATAATCCCACCACATTTAAATACTCCAAAAAGAGGAGGAGCAAGATTAAAATTATAGGAAGTAGTAAATACTATTTTTTACAAGTTAAAAACAGGTATTCAATGGCACTTCTTACCTATTAAGTCCTAATTTTACTAGAAATTTGTATTACTTTATTCTTTACTAAAGATAAAAAATAGTAGCGTATAAATAAATCCTGTTTCTGACAAAAAAATCCCAAAAACTCTAAAAGTATACATACACAAAAAAGCCTTAGCTTTTTCAAACTAAGGCTTTTTGCTTTGTAGAGAGTGAGGGATTCGAACCCCCGGACCTGTTACAGTCAATGGTTTTCAAGACCACCGCAATCGACCACTCTGCCAACTCTCTATTTATATTTCGTTGTCTTATCAGATAACGGTCACAAAAGTACGAGTAATTT